>PLLV01000161.1 GCA_003142295.1 Syntrophaceae bacterium | reverse complement strand
CCAGTTGCGGACGTGCTCTTCCGACCGGAAGAGATTCATGGTGCTTCAAGCATAACCCGAGTCTTCAAACCATTTCCAGAAGGGCACGGCGACATAAGCCGTGTATCCTGCTGCTTCGTCGTTCAGAACCGTCCCGTCCCGGATGACCACCCGGAGCGGTTCACCGCAATCCAGACAGGGAAAATCCACCGTCACTGCCTTGCCAGGGAATAGCCAGCAGACCGCCAGCGATTCGAATGCTCACTGGCCGAACCATTTCTGCTGACCGTCGATGGTGATCCGGTATTGGGTCGGAAGGTTGTTGAAGGGAGCGAAGGAGACGATGTGGTCGGTGCGGGGATATAGCCAAGCGGGGATTCCCGAGGAGAAAAGGTCGTGCATGACCTTACGGCCTTCCTCAACGGGAAGCCCGTCCGTTCTACGTAAAATTGCCCAGTCAAAAAGAAATGTCCTATCAAACAAATTACTGCGGGGAGTAAACATGAACTGTGGTCGGCGGTCGGACGGTCACGTGACGGTACGCGCCATAGGAGCCGGGATGAAGGAGAAGAAGTCTTCCTGCCCCTCCCCTTGCGCGATAATGGTCAGGAATCGATCTGTAACCGAGGGCTGGTGGAATAGCGACAACTCAAAGCGACCCGCGACGTATTGAAACAGCATGGGGTGGGGGGAGTCCGAAAACTCGAGAATTCCCTTGATACGAAAGACCGTGGGCGGAAGTGATTCAACCGCGGAAAGGAAGTCATTTCGATTCAGCGGGCCCGGGATTGACAGTGTTTTACACCACAATCCATCGTGAACGTGGGAAGTATGGATGGGAAATTTCAAACCTGTCAACACTGGCGATGCGTTCTTCTTCTCCACCAACCGGTCTTCCACGTCGAAAATCAGGGCCGGGTTTAAATCGCCCTGCGTTGTCATAAACACGATGGCGTTTGGTTGTATATCCTGAAGTAGTTTGTGTGCTTTCTGCAGACACGCCTCGCTGACAAGGTCGCACTTGTTCAGCAGCAGGACATCCGCAGCTCGTATCTGGTCAGCTGCGACCGTAAATTGGGACAGCGTGGAATCGAGATTCAGCGCATCGACCACCGTGACCGTGCAGTCGTATCGTACCTGAGCTTCCAGTTCTACGATCTCGTCAAGCAGGTTGAAGGGGTTGGCCGCCCCCGTGGTTTCGAGAATTATGTAATCTGGCTGGAAGCACGACAGGATGCCCTGAACGGCCCGCTTCAGATTGCCCACCAGGCTGCAGCAGACGCATCCCTCGTCAATCTCTGTGACCTTGTAATCCAAGAGCTTCCCGTCCAGGCCGACCGCGCCGATCTCGTTCTGAATTACCGCAACAAAACGGCTGCGCTGGGTCTGATACTCGATAAAATGCTGCAGGAAACTGGTTTTGCCCGCACCCAGGAAGCCTGACAGAATAATGAGCGGCGGGCGCTCATCGATCCCCAGGCTTTTTTTGTCGAGTGTCCGGTAGTCCCTCATTTGGTGGGCTCTCCACCACTGCATCCCCTCGTATTCGGGCGGGACAGCCTCCGCCGCTCGCCACTGTACTTCCTTGCATGGAACACGATTCGTACCGGTTAACGCCTCATAGATATCACCGAACAGGCCATTCCCGAATCCTAAACCGATAAGGACTTCATAAATATCCGAAGCGGGTGACTTTCGGATTGTCCCCTCATTATCATAAACGATCTCTACACCTGGGAAGCGCCGCTCAAACATCCAGTCAGGGGACTGCTCGAGATGGAATACCAGTGAGGAGGCAAGAACGTCGAAAAAGGCTTGCGTTACGGGGAGGGCAGGAAAATCCTGATCATAGCCACCGGGTTCAATCACCTGCACCATGTGTCCGTTATGCAGCAGGCTGACACCGTCCTGGGCAACGCTGCGCTGCGCAGATAGGCTTTCCATACCCAGATACAAGTCCTGCTGTTGGACATTGATGGCCAAAAACAGCTTGCCAACGCTGAAATATGATATCATCTCTTCGTGCTGCAGAAACTCGCGGACGAGAGATATATAGTCCGGCCGCTGGCATTGGGCTGCGGCAAGGAGTGAACAGCGTTCAACCAGATCCTCATCCGGGTCCGGAAAATAACACAGGACGAAGCTTCCCGTGAACCATCCCGGAGTTTCCTCCAGCCCCTCAAAGTGCAGTCCGAAAACACCGGCGCAGCCCCTGATCTTGGCGGTCCATCCCTCCACCGCGGTGATCGACTGCTTCAAGCCCCGCCATCCGATCGCATGGCGCACACCTGGGGTAAACTGGGCACGCACGAGGATAGCGCGCATGAGCTCCTGTATCCCGTTTTCCGCGTTGGCCTCGATATCCCCTTGAAAAAAATTCCGCAGCTTCACAACGAATCTTCTTCCGTTTCCATCAAGACGGTGTCAGTGCATCAGGGTTTGCCCATTGCTTTTTTCGGCCCCAAGAACTCCAGCGAGACCACCCGGCCATCCTTCCAGCTCACCCGGTAGACTTGAACCACATCGCTTGGGATTTCGCTCGAGGTGGCGACGGTGCGCCCTTCAACGGTGTAGGTGATCACTGGCCCCTTCTTCTCGGTATTGACGACANNTGGCCTGGCGGATGATGCCGGGGGCGCAATATTTTTTAAGCACCGCCTCATACTCCGCCGGCGATCCGTGGGCCCGCATGCACTCGCGCATCTGGGGGATGATCTCCTGGTGCACTCGGGGTTTGGGACCGTAAAACTCCAGTGAGACGACCCGGCCGCTCTCCCAGCACACGTTGTAGGTCTGGGTGGTATCGGCGGGCATCTCATGGGAGGTCTCCTCCGTGGTACCCTCCACCGTGTAGCATACCATCGGTCCTTTCTGTTCGGTCTTGATCACGTAAGGTTTTTTGATTACCAGCAACCCCATGGCCTGNNGGGTTGGCCCAAGCCAAGCCCATCAGAAAGTAACTCAAAAAAATTATCCAAGCAATTCGTTTCATGACACCCTTCCTACTTTTTTAATAATCATTACTATGTTCCTTCTCCCTACTGAGTATTATCACACCTCGATCCCAAAGCCTATCTTGTCTCCGTTGCCCAGGTAGGCCGCGTCCGGCGTTCGGTGCCGGGCAGTGCCCTTCTGTACCGGATAACCCCGTTCGATGAACTTCTTGGCACAGAGGACACCAGTGCAGTGGTTACAGCCGATCTTCTGGAATCCATACTTGCCAAGAGATATCACCAAGTCGTCATACTTGGGGTCCCAATCCTCGAAGGGGGAGATATGCAGGCCGCCGTAGATGCCGTAAAGCTGGTTTTTCTCGTAACCGATCTCCCGGAAGGCGGTCTCGGAAAACTGTATGATGCCGAAGTGGCAGCAACCTGTGATGCTGACCAGTCCGAGGTCCTTGACGTTGGCGTAGATCGACTGCTCCCCATAAACCCGGCAGATGATAGGAACCGGAAAGTTGAAAGTTGCCAGACCGGGTATGATCGGATTGAGCCCCGCCTTGACCTTGATCAGTTTACCCTTGTGCCCCGCATCCTTTATGTATTGCAGGCCTTCGGGGTAAAACCCGTCAGGAATGTAAGTTGTGATTGTCGGGTCGTACTTATAGGTGACCGGAACCCCCCAGAAGTGATCGAAGTGCTCATGGGAGACGATCAAAGCCTCTATCTCCTTGTTTTTCAGCATCTGGTCGATGCCCTCGCGCTTGAAGCTCTCATCCATCCACTTGTAGGACCAGCCGCTGTCGAGAAGGAATTTTCGTTTTTTTCCGCTCAGTTCCTCCACCTCAACCAAAGCTGCAAAACCACCTGCATTCTCCGGACTCACCGAAAGTTTTTCGGTGACCGCCCAGGCCTCCTCCAGGTTGTTCGGCAAAAGATGTTTGATCTTGGCTATACCCTTCTCATAGGTGCCTTTGCTCAGGCCGGTGCCGTCGCCGAACGGCGGCCAATTGTAACTATACTGGTTGACCAGGAGACCCCCGGCGCCCTTGATGTCTCCCATCAAGGTGGCGTTTTTGAACCAACTTGTTTCGGAGATATTGGTTACCTTGACGCTCTTGCAGGCGCCGATGTCCGTCATCTTGCGTTTCACTTCAGGAAAGTAGGATTTGCGCCAGGGGGAATAGGAATAAAGACCCATCCCTAAAGCGGTACCTCCTAACACGCCCATGGCCGCCCCCTTGAAAAAATCCCGGCGGTTGATGTTGTTCTTACCTTTATCTTCAGACATAAATCCTCCTTGTCTCGGTCTACTTGATGATGGTGATGGATTTGTACACCCAGGGAAGGATGCTCAAGGTGATGAAGTAAACCGCCACGCCGCACACGGCGCCTACGCCTAAACCCCAGCCGAGGGCAGGACTCCACCGGACATCCGCCAGTTTCGCCTTTTCGGCGGCATGATCCTGGGCGATTTCATCAGCAGTCTTGGGTATCATCTTCCAGGCCGGCCAGTTGTCCATGAACCAGTGGTGCGCCAGCCAGATGTTGATCAGCCAGATGGTTGGTATCATTGGAAACTGCGACTCATGCATGAAGCCCTTCTGGGTTCCAAGAAAATCGTGGGATGTCTTGTAGTAGAATATGTAGAGCATAATAGCAGCGACTATGGTAATGGCCGTTCGGATGACGACATTGACCGGCAGGCTGAAGCGCCGCGGCCAGTTGCCGCAGTAAAAAGTGATGAAAATGGCCGGTACGAGAAAGAAAACCGCCATTTCTCCGACATGCAGCCAACGCCAGTCTGGTGCGTTGATCAGGCGCGTTCCGCGTATGGCCGGCCCCCAGGTCAACTCCTGTGCGAAATAAAGGAAGAAAAGCATGGCGAGGGCAATGGCAATTATCCCGAAGAAAGCCACCACACGCCGCAGCCAGTTCGTTTTGATTAATTTAAACGGAAAGCGCTCCCAGATGGTTTCCACAATCCAGACCGTCACCGTGCAGCACATGATCCAGGCCACATGGAAGTTGCCCGAAACCGTGTTTGCAAATTGCTCCCAATAGGGCGGTGCGATGGACGTAAAATACTGCCACGGGTAATAGAGAATGCCCATGTGGGAGTGCATGGTCATAAAGAAAATCACTGTGCTCAGGAAGAAGGTCATGACCAGGATACTTATACCCTTACCCGGCTGCTTCATGTCCTGCCAGGGCACTTCTTCCAAAGCCACCACCCAGGCCGGGCTCAACCAGGAGGCGATCGCTGCAAACATCAGGCAAGCCAGCGATGCGTACTCCAGGGCAAAAAACTCCGTCATCCGGGGCAGCTTCATTAGTCGATTGGGATTGAAGTAGGCGATCCCGAAATTGCCCAGCAGCCCCTCGAAAAATCCCTTAATGAGAACATACAGGATCAGGACGGAGATGGCTGTCAGGATGCCTCCTTTTACCAGAGGATGGGTCTTTTCCAGCCAACTGCGCTTAAAGGGCCAGTAGTTGAAGATATACACCATCCAGATCAGCATGATCAGCCACCAGCGGGTGTACATGTAGCCCACGTAGGGCGTGTACATCCTCAGCCAGCCCCGGGGGTCTTGGAAAATCCACCAGGTGGCGTAAAAAACCGCCAGGGTCACCACCAGTGCTACGATCGCAGGGATCGGCTGCGGCCAGCGCTGAACCAGTTTGCGTTCCTCCAAGTAGCCTCCTCCAAATCGTTCCATATTCTTTCTCCTTTTCTTGTTGGTTTTATCGTTACAGGGATGAAGCGTATTAGCGGCACTGTTCAGACAATGCAGCATATACCTTCCTTCGCAGTTCCGCCTCATCTACAAGGGCCGGGTCAATTCCCAACCGCTCGGCTTCGATTTTCAACAGGGATGGACTCAGCTCTGTGAGCGCTTGGCAATCGGAACGCAGATCCGCTCCGCTCTCTCCTGACGCCTCACCGAATGGTGCCAGTACACGGAATCCCCGAATCATAATCTCGTTTAAAAACTGTTTCCTGGAAAGCATTTAAGTTCTCATAGAAATTGATGAACTTAGTCCATGAGTGGACTGCCTCTTTCACAGCAACAGATGTGCCAATTTCATCGTCATAGCGCTGCACAAGATAACACCTGAAATATTAACGTATAGGTTGATGATTTTCGAAAGGGGCGGGTTCAGAACCGGGAACTATTCGCACCCGCGAAAGATCGATTCGGGTTAATATTGTTCCCGAATTTAAACCGATTATCTCTCTGTAAACCTGGAAATGAGATAGCGGCCCGGAACTATAACGAAAGCGGGTGCGAGAGGATTTCAATCACTACCTGTAGAGCCCGGCATTTGAAACCTTTTCTGTTGAAGGGAACCACTGCCGTATGCCTGAATGATCTCGTCCACCACACCGGCGATCCCGCATACCAGATCAATCTTGGCATCTTGCAGCATGTGATGGAAGGAATCGCTCAGCGTGCTGCAGATAATGGTCTGCACCCCTATCCTTTTGAAAAAGATGACCCGCTCAAAGAGGGTTGTACCTTCCATTCCAAACTGGGTCCGGCCGGCTTCAGAGTTCTGGTTGAAGTCAACGAGCATGATTTGGGTGCAGGTATCCAGAACCGGAGAAACCCTGTCCATGAATATGGGTATGGCTATCCGTATCTTGTTTCTGAAACACTTAGGCTTGCGGCTCATCCGATCACCCACCATGCAAAAGATTATCCAACACCATCCTGTAAATAGGCCGCGGCTTACTATCGTCGCCTCACCTTAACTAACAACGCCTCCTATGGCTATCCCGACTACCCTTGGGACGCCTGCATAACCTCACAAAGTCACACAATCCGGCTCTCCGGCACGGTCTCTGTATAAATGAGCCCACCATCCCCTACCCAAGAAACCCTTCATCCGACACCACACATGTTGTGGCAGAAACTTCTTGACACACAAGGCCGCTTTTCTTATCGTATTCCCACATAAAAGCAATTTTTATCAGTACTCTTGGTGTGGCGGACCGAACCTTGCTGCTGACGATTGTGATAGATGTCAACAATTGCGAGTCAATGATGAATGCTTATTCGCAATAACCGTGCCCACTGCTTGCACTGACTTTCGAAAATTATATTCTACAATTATATCAGAACGTTAATTTTGCTCTGCAGGGAAATCGCCCGATGCGGCCTGTCTAAGATATAAAGATTGGCAAAGGCGCGGTGTAAAAAAGTGAATAAATGTACCCCTCCATGTTTGTATCACCACGGCATTGGTTTAACCATTTCGGGTTCACCTGTTCTCCCAACTATTCGAGGCAAACACAAACATGAAAAAAGCGGTTAATTCGTTGACGAATCAGCACTCTCTCATCCTGGACAGCCTGGCCGAGGGAGTATTCACCGTCGACATCAATTGGCGAATAACTTCCTTCAACCGAGCGGCCGAGAGGATTACAGGCGTGTCGAGGTCCGAGGCACTGGGAAAACCGTGTTTTGAGGTATTTAGGGCAGACGTGTGTGGAAGCGGGTGCGTTCTGCGCCGGACTATTGATACCAGGATTCAGTTCACCAACATACCCGTCTATATCTACCGGGCCGACAAGAAACGCATCCCCATCAGCATCAGCACCACTCTGCTCGAAAATGCCGATGGCAGAATCATCGGCGGGGTGGAAACTTTCCAGGACATCTCGGCACTCAAAGAGCTCCAAAAAACACTGCTTAAGGAGTACTCATGTGAGGACATCGTCAGCAAAAACGCGCATATGATGAAACTCTTCGCGATCCTGCCCCAAGTAGCGGAGAGCAGCACCACGGTACTGATAGAGGGGGACAGCGGGACGGGCAAGGAGTTGGTGGCCCGTGCCATACATAATCGAAGCCAGAACCGCAAGGGGCATTTCATAGCGGTCAACTGCGGGGCACTGCCGGACACGCTGATCGAATCCGAGCTCTTCGGCTACAAAGCCGGCGCCTTCACCGATGCCCGTCATGACAAGCCCGGCCGGTTCGCCATGGCGCAGAACGGAACCATTTTATTGGACGAGATTGGTGACATCCCCCCCGCTGCACAGATCCGGCTCTTGCGGGTTTTACAGGAAAAGGTCTACGAACCGCTGGGGTCCAACAAGTCGGTGGCGACCAACGCCAGGATCATCGCGACCACACATCGCAAGCTGGATCGGCTCGTCCGTGAGGGAAAATTCCGCGAGGACCTGTATTTCCGCCTCAACGTTTTCAGGATCACCCTGCCGCCCCTGGCGGAGCGCAAGGAAGACATCCCGCTGCTGGTGGACCACTTCATCAAACGCTTCAATCATCACAAAGGCAGATCGGTGGCCGGAATCGCCCGGGAGGCTCTGGCCGCGCTCATGCTCCACAACTGGCCCGGCAATGTGCGTGAGTTGGAAAATGCCGTTGAACATGCGTTCGTGCTGTGCAGCGACGATATCATCCGGCTGAAGGACCTTTCGGAAAACCTGATGCCGCCCGCTGATCCAGGTCACCTGCCAAAAGGAATGTCCCTGCTGGATGTTGAAAGGCGAGCAATCCTGAAGGCCTTGAAACGGAACAACGGAAGGAAAGTCGCGACAGCCAAAGAGCTCGGCATCGACAAAAACACGCTTCGGCGTAAGATACTCCGCCTTGGCATCCAAGCCGATGCAAAACAACCGTAGTACGTTAAATCAAGCAGCACCACCTACCGAAAACAATAATGGAACGATAATACGTACGGATGTTTCTATTTTCCATCTTCGCCCATCTCTTCTTAAGGTCTCGGTGAAAATCAGCTTTTCAATGAACCGCTTCTCCTTGAACGGCTTGAAGGTTTCCGCACGTCACTCCTGCCTATTTTATCACCAGGAACGGGTGGTCGAGTTCGGGGAGTGGCTCTGCACTGATATCTTGAGGAAGGTCCCCCATCGGCGCCTCGTCTTCAGCATCCCGAAGATGTTGCGCCGGTATTTTCTTTATGACAGAAACAAGAAACCTCAAAATAACTGGTTATAAGTGGTACTCCTCACTTCGATTCCATATCAAAAGCAAATACAGAATATGTTACGTATAGGTAGATGAAAGGTGCTACATAGAAGCATTGGGCATGAATCTCTCTTTCAATAATCAATTAACTCTATCCTATACCCGCAGTGAATGGTAACAGGTAAAAAAACAAAACCCCGCTCACTGCGATTGGCGGGGTTTCAAAAAATCAGTTCCTTTCACGGCGCAAGGCCGAATTATTTTTTCGGCTTTTTCCAAAACGGGCCAGTCTTGCCGATTTCTTTCATGGCCTGGACCATCTCGCGGGCGTATTCGTGCATGCGGGACAAATAGTCCTCATCCATGCGCCGCCTGAAGAAAGGCCCGGAGAACAGTTTGCGCAGGTCGGCCAGTGACAGGATGCCCTCGTCGGTGCCTTCGACAAAGGACTCCCAGTTGCGGACGTGCTCTTCCGACCGGAAGAGATTCATGGTGCTTCAAGCATAACCCGGTTCTTCAAACCATTTCCAGAAGGGCACGGCGACATAAGCCGTGTATCCTGTGGCTTCGTCGTTCAGAACCGTGCCGTCCCGGATGACCACCCGGAGCGGTTCACCGCAATCCAGACAGGGAAAATCCACCGTCACTGTCTTGCCAGGGAATAGCCAGCAGACCGCCAGCGATTCGAATGCTCACTGGCCGAACCATTTCTGCTGACCGTCGATGGTGATCCGGTATTGGGTCGGAAGGTTGTTGAAGGGAGCGAAGGAGACGATGTGGTCGGTGCGGGGATACAGCCAAGCGGGGATGCCTGAGGAGAAAAGGTCGTGCATGACCTTCCGGCCTTCCTCAACGGGAAGCCCGAGTTCAGTGGCAAGTTCCGTGTAAAAGGGCGCCTGCCCGGTTTCTACCATACGTTTCATGATGACGTGAAACGCCTTCTCCAGCATTGTGGGTGTGCTCATGGTATTCCTCCTTTATAATTCCGGTTTTCAAATTCCCTGTTCAGATGAAAGATTATGTATGCACTTCCTTCATAAACTCAACCGACGTCATAATTTTGAAAAGGGGATAAAGCGGGTTGTTGCGGTATAGGTTCAATGTCGTTTCATGAATTTCACTGGTGAAGGCGGCGCAGCAGTCTTCAAGGATATAAGCCTGGAAGTCATTAGACAGGGCGTCAAGGGCGGTAATGAGGACGCACCAGTGGGTGCTTATGCCGCAGATCGCAACCGTGTCCACTCCGTGCAGTCTGAGAATCTGATCCATGTCCGTTTTGTAGAAGGCGCTGAACCTGCGCTTGGGGCTGTAAATATCCGTCGGAGCCTGAATCAGCAGCTCCGTTACCTCCGCGTCCCTTGTCCCGCGAATGGAACGCTCTTTCATCTTTCCACGGAAGATGAAGTCTCCTTTCAGAAAACTGTCCATGGAAAAAATCACCGGAATGGACCTGCCCCGGGCAAATTCCGTGAGACGGTTGATATTCTGGCAGATGTCACGGGCAAGAGGGGTAATCGGAAAGCCCGGTTCAGCTTCCAATGAGTCCTTAAGCATGTCGACGATAACAATGGCGGGTTTCATTCATATCTCCGTCAAACTAAAATAATGTCGCATGCACGGGGCTGAAACAGAAAAACAGCAAGGAAGTAGTTCAGCCCTTAGTAGCGATTATTCATACTGACACAAACATCCCGCATTTCAGTCCGACAAGATAAGAAAGAGGCAAGGTTGTCGCCTCGCCTCTTTCTTCTTTGCTTGACCGCCTTATTTATTATTCCTTCATGCCCATGATCTTTTTAGCCATCTTCTTCTTGGCTTCAAAGTCCGTCAGGACAGAAATCATGAATCTCTGGGTCTGCGGGGCGCCGGCGCCGTGCCAGGTTCCAGGGCCATGAAGACCGGCCGACCAGTGCTGCAGGAACTTGGCTACCTTGAGGCGCTTTTCAGCGGGAGCCGCGCTTCCAAAGGCCTTCTTCAACACGGGACCGACTTCCGGATCCTCCAGATCCTTCAGCCTCGGCATGGTCACCACCAGGCCGCCGCCGATATCTCCCGCGTTCTTTATGATCTCCCAGAAGCCGTGGGCGATGTTCAGTTTGGCGGCGTTGCCGAAAAGATCATCCGGCAGGAAGACGCCCGATCCCTTCGGTTCCTCGCGTCCCCGCATGGCAGCCGCGATCGCGCAGGCATGGGATGTCTCGCTCAGGCGGACCATATCAATGATCTTCTCCTGGATATGAGGGATCTTCTCCACACCGATGTATTCGGCGGCAAGCATGGTACCTCCGATAATCAGGTCGGCAAACCCCACCTTGCAGGCCCCGCCGCAGTTCATGCGGTGGGCCTTGGCGAACCGGGTGACCATTTTCCCGCAGTACTTGGTTTCGCCGCAGAGGAAAACCCGCTCCCAGGGAATGAAGACGTTGTCAAAAGCCATCGTCGAGGTTTCCCTTTGTCCAAAGACGGGATTCCCGAGCTCGGCTTCATCATCACATAATTCTCGCTCTGCCGAGTAGGCATTGTACTGGCAGATGTAAGTAAGCCCCGGTGCACCGTTCTGAACGGCGAAGGCCAGAGCGAAGGCGTCTTCCCCTTCTCTCAGGGCGCCGCCGGGAAGAACAAGAGTTTCATGCGAACCTATGGCGCCGCTCTGGCTCACCTTGATCCCCCGGACCACGATCCCGTCCTGCCGTTTTTCAACGAGGTGAATGTATGTATCGGGTTCGTCCTGCTGGGAGGGCCTTTTTTTCCGGTCGCCTTTGGCGTCCGTTATCGCCCCGGATACCGCCAGGTCATTTGCCTGGGCATAAGTAAGCCACTTGTTAAATCTTTCATTATACTTCGTGCCCAGATCCCGGTCCATCTCCCACGTCGTCGCGGCAAGGCTGTTGAGGGCATCGCAACCGACGCAGCGGTAGTTGCAGGTCCCCACCGTCTGGCTCGTCAATAAAGCCATCTCCTGCCGCATGTCCAGGTCGTGGATGTTACGTGCAACGTTAAGGTTGCGGCTGATGGGCTCTCCCGTAAGGTGGGATGTAGCCATCATTACCTCTTTATTGTTGGGGTCTTCTGCCAAATCGTAGATCGCCGCGTTAGCCATGACCATGGAACGCGTAATTTTATTGTCAAGCAGCTTCTTCACCCATTTCCCCCCGCAATACACATGCGGTGACAGCTTCTTTACGCTGTCCAGATACTCCTTTGAAGTTTTTAATGCCATAATATCCTCCGAATTAGTTTATTTTTTTGGACTTGACGTCTATCATATATTTCGACTTGGCCCCGATACCGGGGAAGGCCCCGATATTCTCCAAGGCAATATCCATGACTTCCATTAATTCGGTCTCGGTGCGTTTTCCGGACAATACCAGCAACAGGCCTCCTTCTTTCAGTTCAGCTTCAGCAATGAGACCCTCTTCATGAAAGCCCGGTATTATCTTTTTCTCAAGACAGCAATACACAAAGCTCGCAAACGTGCCGCCCAGGCCACTATAGCTTCCTCGCACCTCGCGTCCGATTTTAACGGCTATAATTTCCAATCCCGGATCGCTCTCTTCTAATGCCAACTTTGATCCCTCTCATCACACTTGAGCCTGATTCGCTCGGGATATTTCCTTCCCATCCAGTCCCTGATTACATCTTTCCCCTGAGGGATTGGGCCGCGATGTGGATGGCGTCCCAGGCGCCTCCGAAGGGCGGCGCGTATGGCAGGTCCAGGTAACCGACCTCGTCCACGGAAAGTCCCGCCCACAGGGCGACAGAAAGACTGCTGACCCTCTGAACGGCCCCTTTCTCTCCGATGCACTGTCCGCCGAGAAGTTTTCCCGTCGTCTTGTCGCCGACAAGTTTCACGCCCAGCTTTTCCCCTTTCGCCATGGGACGGCCAACGGGAAGACCCCAGATCATGGCACTCACCGGCTGGAACCCGTATTTTGCGGCTTCCTCTTCCGTAAGTCCCGTGGCGGCCACTTCCAAGTTAAAGACCTTGAAGGCCTGGGCGCCCACGATGCCCGGAAATTCCGCCGGGTAACCGCCGATGTTCTGACCGGC
>PLLV01000091.1 GCA_003142295.1 Syntrophaceae bacterium | reverse complement strand
ACTAACGTTGGGACAGTAGTGATCTACAATAACTCCTCAATCCATCATTCAACATGGTGCAGTAACAATTGTGCCACCTCTCATAATGAGAAGTCCTTTTGGGGTAGTATAGGAGAACCGGACATGTCTGTCAAAACAATCTTGATACGGGATGGAGCAGGAGGGGCGGGCATTTCCATTGGTGCTGCGGGCCAAATTTTCGGATCTTCGGCATCCATCGTTTCTGATCAGATAGGGACGTCAGACATCTCCAGGGGTGGTAATGCCTGTGATATTCCCATCGTCGTCGATATCGATGTGATAAGCCGCCGGTGTTTTCGACAGACCCGGCATGCGCAGAATATCGCCGGTGATGGGGATTAGGAAGCCGGCACCTGATGCGATCTTGATTTCCCGAACGGTGACAATGAAGTCGCTGGGCAGTCCCAGAAGGCTGGGATTGTCCGAAAGAGACTGCTGCGTTTTGGCAATGCATATCGGGAGCTTGTCGAAGCCGAATTTCTTGATGAGGTCGAGATTTCGCTTCGCAAGCGGTTGGTAGTCGATGGAAACAGCGCCGTAGATCTTACTNNCCTCCCTCGCCGCCGAGCCGGAAAATGTCGACAGGCGCGATATTCATCCCTTCATTTTCCGCCGCCCTGACGACGGCTTGTATCTCCGCGTCCGTATCGGGAGGGAATCGGTTTAGGGCTATGATGCAGGGGACGTTGAACTTATCGATGTTTTCATAGTGTTTCCTCAGATTCGCCATTCCGAGAACGGCCACACGCGGGTTGGGCTCATTGAGAGCCTCGGCGGGCACGCCTGCATGATATTTCAGGGCGCGAACGGTTGCCACCAGGACAACAATGCGGGGATTAAAATTCCCGTACGGCGCCACGATGTCGAAGTACTTTTCCGCGCCCAGGTCAAAACCGAATCCCGCCTCAGTAACCACATAATCGGCTAAGCGGAGCGCCAAGTCTGTGCCTATGATACTGTTTGTTCCCTGGGCGATGTTGGCGAAAGGACCGCCGTGTACGATGGCCGGCACGCCCTCTGTAGTCTGCACCAAATTGGGAAGAAGGGCATGCTTCAAGAGGGATGTTACAGCTCCCTCGATCTTCAGGTCCCTCGTGATGACCGGCTTATCGTCGTATGTAAAGCCTACCAGGATCTTTCGTATCTTCTCCTTCAATTCCGCATAAGACCGTGAGAGGCACAGAATCGCCATGATTTCGCTCGAAGGAACGATGTCGAAGCCGCTCTCGCGGGGCACGCCGTTTGTGGAACCGCCCAGGCCGATGACGATATCCCGGAGGGAGCGATCGTTCATGTCCATCACGCGACGCCAGGTGATCTTGCGCGGATCGATGTTCAGGGGGTTGCCGTGGAATACCGAGTTGTCAACGAGGGCAGACAGGAGATTGTGGGCGCTCTCCACCGCCGGAAAGTCATTCGTAAAGTGAAGATTAATGTCATCCGCGGGAAGCACGGATGAAAGACCGCCGCCGGTAGCGCCGCCCTTGATGCCGAAGACGGGCCCCAGGGACGGCTCGCGGAGTGTGACAATCGTTTGCTTTCCCAGCTTGGCGAGGGCCTGCGCGAGCCCGATGGATACTGTGGTCTTTCCTTCACCTGCGGGTGTAGGGGTCATCGCGGAGACGAGGATCAGGGAGGCATTTGCCCTGCGTTCGAAGCGCTTGATCGCCTCGATCCTGACCTTGGCCTTGTAGCGTCCATAACATTCCAGATCGTCTTCCGCCAGGCCGATAGATGCAGCGATTTCGTAGATCGGCCTCATGCACTTGACGGCACGTTGTTCTTTCACTTTTCCCATGGCTACTTGTTGATCATCGCGTCGAACCGTATATCGATATTGTACTCGTCACTGATACGGGTGATGGCGTTCTTGAGGTCGATAATCTTGACGGCCGGCGGCAGGGAAAAATAGCAGAGCATTTGAAAGACATTGGCGCCCGTCGCGGGATCATGGTCAACATTGGTTGATATATCTTCGATATTGATCCCCCGCTCATGAAGCACCTTACAGATTTGATGGATGATTCCCGGACGGTCGATGGATATGGCGATGAGCTTGTACGCAATCGACGGGAGGACCTCCCTGTGGAGAGGCGCCTTCGTTTTCCGGATGTAAATGTCCAGCCCGGTATTCTGACGGAGACTGTCCAGGTCCTTGATCAGCCCTTCAATATTTTCGTTGTTACCCGATGTCAGGATAACCATGCCGAATTCATTTCCCAGCACACAGCCGCGCGAGCGCTCGATATTGATGCCACGCGCCGAAAAAAATTCCGCGATTTCTCTCACCAGACCGGGACGGTCCGGCCCCATGAATGAAAAGACGACGTATGATCTCATAAGTCAACTCCGTAATTTTTTTCGTTCAGTTACGATATATCTTAAACCTGCCGCAAATTGCCTTCAGAAAGATCCTCACGTGCCATCGGAAAATAACTCGATAATACCATATGCGGCCGGCACAGGAAGCCCTATGAAGGCGACTTGACAGTCATATAGCCGTAACACGACAAAGTGTCAAGGAAAAGAGGGAGGTACGTAGTGGTTGCCGCTGATTGAGATAATAGCCGATGCTCTTCAAAATATGCACGTGCAGATATAGCAAGTAGCGAAAATTCACGACCCCAAAATACCGGACATGGGTGAAAGATTTAAAGACAAAGAATCAGGGGCAGTGTAATTATTTTAGATTATTGAACAAGTCTTGGCGTCCCCACGGGGATTCGAACCCGGGTTACCGGCGTGAAAGGCAAGTCAGAAGATATATCTAAGCCACCTGTTTTATTATAAATATTTGATTTGTATTGGAGTATGAGTGCCCCTCTCTGTAATAGCGTGTAAACGTTTTATCCTCATTTTGAAAAAAAGGACACACATAGGGACACACACTTTAATGCAAACAATACTGAGATAAAAAATTCATTGAGTCCTTTCTATACTACACAATCCTGACTCGTGCTTAAAGATTCAAGACTTTAACTGGTAATCTGCGTTTATAGTTAATTATTCCATTTGACACAGAACACAATTTAGTGTCTATTTTTATACATAGGTATTTATACGGTTTTGACTGAGAACCCTCAACCAGTCATAGCCTGATATTAAGTCACCTTTCCAACCTCACAGATCACCTAAACACAGGGGGCGATCCGATGAAGAATCAATCCAAGACAAAGAAGGAGAAATCGAAATCAAAGCCCAGAAAGGTAGAGCAGGCTTTAGAGGAAAGAGCATGGGCCATCCTTGAAAACATCCAAGAAGGCTATTATGAAGTTGATTTGGCTGGTAATTATACTTTCTTTAATCCTTCCATGTCTAAAATCCTTGGCTATACCGAAGAAGAAATGATGGGCATGAACTATCGCCTATATATGGACAAAGAAAGCGCCAAGAAGGTTGTTCGCGATTTTAATGAGGTCTATCGGACTGGGATCTCGTCAACTGTAGATTATGAACAAATAAAGAAGGACGGGAGCAAGATGTTTGTGGAAACGTCAGTTGCGCTGATGAGGGATTCCTCTGGGCAACCGACCGGCTTCGGGGGCCTTGTTCGCGATAACACCCGACGCAAGCGGGCAGAGGACGCCCTCAAGAAAAGCGAAGAGTATTTCAGGGCGATCACCGAAAACGCTTCAGATATCGTTCTTGTTGTAGATAAAAAAGGCACGATAGCCTACGCAAGCCCCTCGGTTGACCGTATTCTCGGATTAAAGCCGGAGGAACTCATCGGCAAGAGCAGTCTGGATCTTATTGTGCCGGAAGATTTTCAAAGAGCTATTCATGATTTTGGCAGGGCGGTACTCACAGAAGGAATTCTTGTCCCAAATGCTTTCCGCGTAAGACATAAAGATGGTTCAGAACGCGTTTTAGAGGGGGTGGGAGCGAATCTTGTTGAAAATCCTTCAGTTGCAGGCTTTGTTATGAATGTACGCGATGTCACCGATCACAGACGGGTGGAGCAGGCAATGAGGGAGAGCGAGGAGAAGTACCGGACTATCATCGAAACTATGCAAGAGGGCTACTATGAAGTGGACATCAAAGGCAACCTTACGTTCTTCAACGAGTCGATGCGCGAGATCTTGGGCTATGAGAGAGAAGAGTTGTTGGGGATGAATAACCGCCAATATTTAGATGAAGAAAATGCCAGCAAGGTCTATCAAGTCCACAACCGGATCTATCGAACAGGCGAACCGGTAAAGAACCTTGAGTGGCAGATTGTCCGGAAGGACGGCGTTCGCAGAGATTTAGAAGTTTCTATATCACTCATCAGGGATGGGGAGGGTCAACCGACCGGTTTTCGGGGCATCGTAAGAGACACCACCGAACGCAAACGGGCCCAGGAAGAACTTCGTCAGGCCGAGGAGAGATACCGCAGCATCTTTGATAACGCCCAGGAAGGCATCTTCCGGACAACACCGGAAGGAAGATTTATATTGGCGAATGCGGCAATGGCCAAGATGATGGGATACAAAACTCTGGAGGAACTTGTGAGGAGCCTATCCAATATAGCCCTTCAGATTTATGTTAATCCTGAAGAACGCGAGAAGGTCAGGAAAATTATTGAAGAGAAAGGCTCTGTAAAAAATTACGAAACAAAATTCTACAGGAAGGATGGGAGCATCTTCTGGGTATCCATCACCATATATGCGGTTCGCGATGAAAAGGGACGTATCCGTTATTACCAGGGGATGACTGAGGATGTTACGGAGCACAAAGAGAGTGTCGAACGGATAAGAAAAGCTCTGAAAGCCACCGTTCAGGCGATAGTCGTAACGGTTGAAGCGAGGGATCCTTACACGGCGGGCCATCAACGGAGGGTTTCTGATCTGGCTCGTGCTATCGCAACGGAGATGAATCTTCCCACCGATAAGATCGATGGGATCCGGACGGCAGCCGTCATTCATGACCTCGGCAAGATAGCCGTTCCTGTGGAGATCCTCACTAAGCCGACGAAATTGACAGACTTGGAATTCGGTATTATCAAGACCCATGCCCAGTCCGGCTATGATAT
>PLLV01000234.1:32526-50562 GCA_003142295.1 Syntrophaceae bacterium | reverse complement strand
GCTCGTTTTAACATCGGCGCCGGAAGCGGCATATACAAGCTGTGAGTAGTAGCTGTGCATCGGCGCAAGATGCGGTTTCTTTGTATCTACTATGATCAGATCGGCACATTTTCCCGGTTCAATGGAGCCGATCCGGTCTTCCAAACCCAGAGCCTTTGCCCCGTTAATCGTGGCCATCTTCAAGACCGTCTTGGCATCCATCACTGTAGAATCCATTTGGATTACCTTGTGTAGCTTGGCTGCAGTGCCCATCTCTCTGAACATGTCCAGATCGTTGTTGCTGGCACTGCCGTCGGTGCCGAGTCCAACTGCGATTCCTTTTTCAATAAAAATCGGGATGGGCGCACAGCCAGCGGCCAGTTTCATGCTGCTTTCCGGATTGTGGGATACTTTCACATTTAAGGAATGCAGCATTTCTATTTCGTAATCTTCAAGCCAGATGCAGTGGACGGCCAGTGTGCGGTCATCCAATATGTCGATATCCTTAAGATGCTGGAGGGGAGTTTTTCCAAACCTTTCTCTGACTATGGCAACTTCTTCTTTTGTTTCTGACACGTGAACGCTGTAAAGTACATCTGCTCTGCGTGCGGCGGCCTTTACGCTCGTGAGGGTTTCCGGGGAACATGTATAAGGCGAGTGACAGGCAAGAGCGGGGATAATCAAAGGAGATTTTAGCTGCCATTTACTTATGAATCTCTCTGCTATGTCAGCTATCTTCCCCGGGTCAGTTGGCTTGGGGAAATCAATGAATCCCTGTGAAACAATGGCCCGCATGCCGGAATCAAAAGCTGCGCGGGCGACCTCGCTTTCATAAAAATAGGCATCACAGAAGGTCGTCGTTCCGGAAAGAATCATTTCTGCAATGGCAAGCATGGCACCCCTATAAACCATTTCCCTCGTCACGAATTTTGACTCGGCTGGAAATATGTGGTTATGGAGCCAGTCCATGAGGGGAAGATCATCGGCAAGCCCCCGGAAACATACCATAGGCGCGTGCGTGTGGGTATTGATTAACCCGGGCATAATCAAAGAGCCGTGAGCGAAGAGGACCTTTTTTGCGGTGTATGAATGTGCTTCAGGGATATCTCCGCGAGTAATGAATGCGATCTTTCCGTCTCTGATACCGATTACGGGATTATCTATTACATCCATGGTTTCGGACATGGTCAGAAGCGTACCGCCTTCGATTATGATATCGAATTGGTTATTATCTTTGGTATCGTCCATGGCTAATTCATGCCGAATTGTTTTTTGATTCTAATCGCTGTTTCTTCCACCGTTGCCATTATCTCGTCTTCTGCAATTGTCAGAAGTTTGCGGTTCTTCATCACCACCTTGCCGTTTATCAAGACCGTGTCGACATCGGCTCCATTAACAGCATAAACGATATGGGAATACTCATTATAAAGAGGAGTAAGATGGGGCTTATTCAAGTCAATGACAATAATATCCGCCTTCATCCCCGCGTTGAGAGAACCGACAATATTTTCCATGCCAAGCGCCTTAGCCCCTTCACAGGTGGCCATCCGCACGACTGTCCTGGCATCCATTACAGTAGGATCAAGCTTCGCAACCTTATGAAGCTTAGCCGCCGTATCCATCTCCTGGAACATATCCAAATTGTTATTGCTTGCGCAGCCATCCGTTCCCAGACCAACTGTGACGCCGGCCCTCATCATTTCCGGTACAGGAGCGACTCCCGAGGCAAGTTTCATATTGCTCTCAGGATTGTGAACCACTTTGCATCCGTGATCGGCAAACATCCGTATATCTTCTTCTTCCATATATACACAGTGAAAGGCAATGAATTGTTCAGAAAGATACCCGATATCCTTTAGGAAGGATGTTGGAGATTTTCCGTATTTTCCGGCGAGTTTTTCCTTTTCTGACTTGGTTTCCAGATAATGCGTCCCAAGGGGCACTCCGTATTTATCGGCAAGCTTCTTTGATTCTTGGAGAAGGTTGAAAGAACATGTATAGAGGGCGTGAGGTTCTACCAATATATTCACAAGCGGGTCACTTGCCCACTTCTGGATGAGGAATTCGGTATATTTCAGGCCCTCCTCCGGGGTCTTGAAGTTAGGAGACGGAAAATCAAAGAGTGCCTCACCTAAAAGACAGCGCATGCCTGCGGATTTTACCGCCATTGCGACATCATCTTCAAATATGTACATGTCACAAAAAGTTGTTGTTCCTGATTTAATCATCTCTGCACAGGCAAGCAGGCTCCACAGATAGGAAAATTCCCCGTTTACAAATCTGGCCTCATCGGGAAATATATAATTATTCAGCCAGTCCGTAAGTTCAAGATCATCCGCCAACCCCCTGAAATAGGTCATAGGCGCATGGGTATGACAGTTTATAAGGCCGGGCATCACCAGAAAGCCTTCTGCATTAATGATCTCTCTGGAAATGTACCGGCTCTCGATTTCCTCTTTCCCTCCTACGGCGACAATTTTTTCTCCTTTAATCGCCACGGCACCGTTCCTGATCGTATGGTCCTTGTCATCCATCACCAATATCGTGCCACCAGAAATCATTCTGTCGACTTTCTGCACCTTGCAGCTCCCATTGCAAAAATGATTCGTGTTGGTTATACCATCCAATTAAAATCTTGACACGTTTTTTTAAAAATAATATGAATTTCCCCTACTTTCAAAACATGCCTGGGTGGCGGAATTGGNNTAGTATCGTGCCGGTTCGACTCCGGCCCTAGGCACCAGAAATATTAAAGGCTTATGGATTCCACTAACCATAAGCCTTTTTATTTAATGAGTCTTTGTCTGTTTCAAAGAAACGCCTTAAAAAAGTAGTTAGACGAATTGACCCTGAGAGAGAGAAACGAATCGAAGGGTCTTTGGTCTAATTCTCCTCAGCTTGCTGCATGTTTCGACGCAATTTTTTCTTTAATTTTTCGCTAAATGGTTCTATATTGCCGCACATTACATTAAGGGAGGAAAAAATGCTGAGAGAATTTTTCCAACTGGATGAACTTGGAACAAATATAAAGCAGGAGATTCTTGCCGGTATCACAACTTTTGTTACAATGGCTTACATCATAATTGTTAATCCAAAAATACTTGAAGCTGCCGGTATTCCTTTTGGTCCCTCAATGGTTGCTACTATATTAACGGCATTCTTCGGAACTTTGACCATGGGCGTTTATGCGAAAAGGCCATTTGCTATAGCACCTTACATGGGTGAAAATGCCTTTATTGCTTTTACAGTAGTAAAAGTTCTGGGTTACAGCTGGCAGACAGCAATGGGGGCCATTTTTATCGGGGGACTCCTTTTTACGATTATAACCGTTATGAATATAAGAAGCTGGCTGGCGAACGCCATACCCGAAGGACTTAGAATCGGCTTTATTGTGGGGATTGGTTTGTTCCTGACTTTTATCGGCTTGAATGAAACCGGCATTGTTTCCTTAGGCGTACCGGGCGCGCCTGTCCACGTAGGCAATCTTAAAGATATAAAAGTGATCTTATCCATATTAGGATTTCTTCTCATCAGCTTTTTGATGATCAGAAAAATCAAAGGGGCGATACTTATAGGCATTGTTGTCGTTACTTTTTTATCTTTTCCCCTGCAAATAATTGCAGTGCCTGACAAATGGATAAGCATGCCGCCTTCTATCCTTCCCATCTTTTTGAAACTGGATATATTGGGTGCACTGACCTGGGGATTTTTCGCCGTTATCCTGACAATATTTGTAATGGATCTCGTTGACACCATGGGTACATTAATAGGATTGTCTTACAGAGCAAATCTATTAGACGAGAACGGAAATTTGCCGGAGATCGAAAAGCCGATGCTGTGCGATGCACTCGCCACGGTTCTTGCCGCGCTCTTGGGCACGTCGACAGCAGGAGCTTATATTGAGTCCGCAACAGGTATAGAAGCAGGCGGCAGGTCAGGATTAACAGCCGTTGTTACTGCATTCCTCTTTCTCGGTGCACTTTTTTTTGCACCGTTTTTCACAGTCATTCCTCCCTGCGCATACGGTCCTGCATTGATTATTGTTGGAATGCTCATGCTCTCTCCAATTGCAAAAGTAAACTTTGATGACCTGACCGAAGTTGTTCCCATATTCTGTATCATTATTATGATGAGCTTTACCTATAATATAGGAATCGGTATGACTGCTGGTTTCGTTGTTTATCCTTTAGTGAAGGTCCTCTCCGGAGGATTTAAAGAAATCTCATCGGGGCTGTGGATTTTGGCTGGATTATCCGTGATCTTTTTTATTTTTTACCCGTATTAAAACAGAGAAATATAAATAGAGGAATTTCGTATATGATATTTTTAATCTCCTTCAAATTCCGTCAAGAAAAAGACACTGTAGCCCTTGTCTTTTAACTTCTTGTACCCGCCGACATCCAGGAGATTAACGATAAATGCCATCTCGGTAACAGTACCGCCGAGTTTTTCAATAAGTGCAGCGGCAGCAAGGGCTGTACCGCCTGTGGCAAGCAGGTCATCAACCAATAAGATTCTTGAGCCTTTTGTTATTGCATCTTTATGTACCTCAACCGTATCTGTGCCGTATTCAAGCTCGTATTCGTGTCGCACTACCTCTGCTGGCAGTTTACCTAGTTTTCTAATGGGGACAAAACCCTTTCCCAGCGTATAAGACAATGCCCCGCCAATTATGAAGCCACGTGCCTCGATGCCAACTATAAGATCAAAATTAATATCACCCTTTATATATCTTTGTGTAAAATTATCAATAACCAGCCTGAATCCCACGGGGTCTTTAATTAGGGTAGTTATATCGCGGAACATGATTCCCTTTTTAGGATGATCCTGTATAGTCCTGATTCTGGATTTTATAGACATCATGGCTGCTCCTGCTATCTTATTTTATGCAGACGTCGTTATAATCTCTGATTTTTGGTATTACATCTAAAAACAACTTTATAACATTGTCAGCATTTTTTTTCATGGTCCTCATTATTATCTCCCATGTTACCGATTCCTCTCCCTCTCTCCAACAGTCGTAGTCCGTAGACATGGCAATTGATGCATAATGTATTTTTTTTTCCCTGGCAAGATTGACTTCTGGTACAGTGCTCATATTGATGACATCAGCATTCCAACTTCTAAACATGTGACTTTCAGCTTTTGTGGAAAATCTTGGGCCTTCAATTGTAATTACAGTTTTATTTTTATGAAAGGGTATTTGCATTCGTCCTGCAGATGTTGAGCACAATTCTATAAGGTTGGAGCAAAAAGGCTCTGCCATTGGTGTATGGACTACGACGTCTTCATCGAAAAAGGTTGTGTCTCTTTTTTTTGTGTGGTCTATGAACTGATCCGGAAATACAAGGTGGCCTGGTTCTATCTCTTCCCTTAGTGAACCTACCGCAGTTGAAGCAAGGATATGTGTACAACCCTGTTCTTTAAGTGCCCAAATATTAGCTCTGAAATTCACTCCGGAAGGAAATATGGAGTGGTCTTTGCCATGTCTTGCTATGATGACAACTTCAACACCTTCAATCATACCACATGTAAGTTGAGATGTAGGCAGGCTATAAGGAGTTTCAACCTTGACTTCCACCGCTTTCTTTAAAATTGTCGGATTATCAAGTCCGGAACCTCCGATAATTCCTATCTTTACCATAGACCGCTCCCTTTATATTCAGTTACTTTCCTGTTTTGGAAGTCTAAGGAAAAGTGGGTTGAGTGTCAAGAAATAATGAATATAAAAACCCACCAAATGATTCCAACTTATACCAACGTTATGAAAATTAGACTTATTTGAGGTCTAAGGTAGTTCCTGTGATATCCGGACATCATGGAAATTAATTGTTTCAAACTTAAAATATCTTAAAGTCTTTCCATGCATAAATACATTTGCATTATAAACCCATCATTTCGGTTTAAGTTATTTTCTAATTCATGGTGAAATACATACTTGCGCGAATCGCATTACATTATCATCTTCGCCAAGGGCTATAAGCTTGTCGCCCTGTGAAATGATGTAACTTGCCAGGGGGTTGAATATCATCTGACCGGAATCTTTTTTGACTGCCACAATAATAAGTCCGTATTGCTGCCTGATTTCCGATTCTTCGAGGGATTTTCCGATAACCGGCGAGCCCTCGCAGATATCGATTTCATCCATTCTGAGTTCAAGGCTCTGCCTCCTCGTTGTGATTTCTATGAAGTCGAGCATGGCCGGCCGTGAAATTGCCATGGCCATCCTCATGCCCCCGAGGACGTACGGAGAGATGACGCGATCTGCACCGGCTCTCAGAAGCCGATGTTCAGATTCGATTTCCTCGGAACGGGAGAGAATATAGATATCCGGGTTGAGCTCTTTTGCCGTCAGTATGACATAGAGATTTTGCGCATCGGAGGGAAGTGCACAAACAATACCCCTGGCCCTTTTTATACCCGCTGCAATGAGGGTCTTATCCTGGGTGGCATCCCCCTTATAATAAATGAAGCTCTCGTCTTCTATTATCTTCTGAATGGTCTCCGGGTTGTCATCAATGACCACGAAATCGATTTTCTCTTGAGATAATTCCTTGCATATAAGATATCCGATTCTGCCACATCCGCAAATTATATAATGACGATTGAGTTTTTTTATCATTTTTTCTAATTTACCCCTTCCCATAAGTGATCTAAAGCGGGCCTCCACCATGGTCTCGGTCAGAAGACCAATCGTATAGAGCATGGTGCCGACCCCAAAAATAACGAGGATAACGGTGAAAAGTCTTCCGCCAGCAGTTTCCGGATAGAAATCCCCATATCCAACCGTAGAAAGGGTTATAACTGTTGTATAAAGGGAATCTGTCAGGCTCCATCCCTCAATGAAATGAAAACCCAATGTACCGACAATAAAAATTGAGATTAATGCTAACGCGGCAATTTTCAGCTTTTTCGTTGGTATCAAGCAAATCTCCTGAATCGCAATTATGCATTACGAAAAAGAGTGGCAATACATGATGAGTTATGACGCGATCATTGCGACCACTGAGATGTTAATGCAATCCAATGAAAAATTCAAACCAAATTCAACGGCGGGCACATTAGGAATAACAAATTATCTCTCAACACAAATGCATTCTGCGATTCTGTGATAATTTGAAGAAAAATCCCCTTATTATGGCGCACATGATAAGCATATAAGTCATGCCGTTCAATGCCATCAATTTCATTGTTATGACGTCCTTATTGTGATAATTTGCCCGGCCTTGACAATTATGGCGGTGTTGTTGGTTCAATATTTCGTTCCGTTGGTAAGAGAGAGGAAGAAACAGAAGGCAGATGCTGTTCCACGCAGTGAAAGGGAATAAGATATCTTTTTACATCGGTATCTCAATAGAGAAGAATTTTCTGCAATTTGCCCCCTAATCTTTTCATTTCGAAGTGATTCAAAAGAGGATTTAGACTCATTTTCGTGACTAACGAATATGTCTGCAAAATCAAATATCTCTTGAATATAAAAAAAATGTATATTATAGGCAAGCTCTTGAAGCGGTATAGATTGACCGCCCATCGTGGGAGTTCGTAAATGCATCATATGTTATAATAACTAGAGGGAAGGAGGTAAGGCATGAATTCAGTATTTGTTTTAATATTAGGTTTTATTGTAGCTTTTCTTGGTTACCGTGTCTATGCAAAGTATATCGATTCAAAGATCATGAAGGCTGATCCGAAAAGGGCTACTCCAGCCACGATGTACATGGACGGAGTAGAGTTTATGCCAACCAACAAAAATATTCTCTTTGGGTATCAGTTCAAGTCGATTGCCGGCGCAGCACCGATAATAGGTCCAATAATAGCCATCCAATGGGGATGGCTGCCTGCGTTGATATGGATACTGGCAGGGACTTTCTTCATCGGATGGGTTCATGATTATTCAAGCGCCATGATCGCCATGAGAAATGACGGCGCCTCTTTCGGCGGCTTGAGTCACAAGCTGATCTCACCACGGGCAAGAATCATCTTGCTCTCATTCGTATATTTTTATCTTCTCCTCATTGCCGGGGCTTTCGGCAATGTCGTTGTCAGTACTGCCATCGGCCTGAAGGCGGCTCCCATGGCATGGCTGCTGCTCACAATCGGCGGTATTCTGGCAGGACAGATGATTTATCGCTGGAAAAAGGATATAATCCTGACGACAGTAGTTACGGTTGTTATTGCACTATTTGGAATCTATCTGGGAACGATCGCACCTTCCAACACTATTATCGGAGACGAGCTTGCGAACAGCCGGCCCTTATGGGCGGTTGTGGCATTTGTCTTTTGCTACTTCGCAGCCGTTTTGCCTATCTGGAGATTTGCGCTGCCAATTAACTATGTGGCGTCGTATATTGTTTTTCTTGGCCTTCTCTTCGGGATCATCGGAATCTTCGTGCTCCATCCTGATTTTACGCTTCCCGCTTACACCGACTTTACGATTAAAATTGGCCCGCTATGGCCGATCATGTTCGTAACAATAGCCTGCGGAGCGATATCCGGGTGGCATAGTATCGTTTCCAGTTCAGGCACGGCCCGACAACTGGAGAATGAAATGGATGCCCGTCCCGTCTGCGGCGGGGTTATGTTTGTGGAAATGATGCTCGCCGTGTTCGCCTTGATTATAGCCGGGACGATTTACGCATCCCCCGCCGAATACGGAGCTGCCATAGCAAAAGGGCCTGGTGCCGTCTTTGCAGCAGGCGTATCGAAATTTCTTGGTGTATTGGGCATGCCAACCGATATAGGACGTGCATACGGCAGCGTGATGATGATTGTTTTGGCAATCACGATCATGCAACTGGTTATCAGGTTCATGAGGATATCTACTTCGGAGCTGTTGGGTGATATCCACCCTGTCTTCAAAAATGCCCATGTCGGGACCATTATTGCAAGTATACTCGGTATCACCTTGGTTTTGAGCGGGTGGTGGCAATATCTCTGGGTACTTTTTGGAGGGGCAAATCAACTGATGGCATCACTGGCTCTGATGCTTATTACAGCTTATCTGATATCCGAGGGTAAACCATATGCATGGGCATTTTACCCCATGATCTTCATGTTTGTCACAACGATTGCCGCCTTGCTGTACACTTCTTTTACTTTGATGCAAAAGGTGTTTTCCGGTGCAGTAAAGGGAGAGGCACTAATAGGAAATACCTTGATGGGCGTTGTCGGATTTTTCCTTGTAATCGCTGCGATTATGCTTGGGATAGAAGGAGTCAAGGCATTTATCCGTTACAAAAAAATAAGACTTGAGGCGAAACCTGCTTCTGCTTAACAGAATTTATTATTGGGGCTCGATCCAACTTGAAGATAAAATATCGAGCCCCATCAACATTTTTATAGGAGAAAGTTTTATGTCGGAAAAAGAGAAAAGTGGATTTTTTCAGGCAATCAAAGAGTTCGTGTATGGCGTCGCTGCCCATGACTCGGCCCGATTTGCCTTGAAGACGAGGGCAAGCATGGAGCATCTCTTCATTCTCATCACTATGGGAGATATGCTTGGTGTTCCCATACTGCCACCCTATTATTCGTTAAGACTCCTGCCATATGTGGTTCCCCAGATTTCCACCTGGAAGAGAAGAATGCTGAGGGAAAAGGATTTGACTGATGCTTTAGCCTGAAAGAAAGGGGTGATTACCATTTCATTAGCAAAGATATTCGACCAGTATCCGGACCGTCATTACATAATGTTCGGCGGCAAGGGTGGTCTCGGGAAAACGACTTTTTCTGCTGCAACGGCTTTCTACCTTGCCAAAAAGGGTAAACGTGTGCTTGTGTTTTCCGTCGATCCCCAGGCTTCATTGAGTGATATATTTAAAGTTGATATTTTTGGAAAAGGGCCGACGGAGATCATTCCCAATCTCTTTGCTCAGGAGATTGATGCAGACCGCCGCGTAAAGGAATACCAGCAGGAGATCCGCCAGAAGATATTCGATATGTATGGTATGGATAAAATTCCGGAAGAAATTGAAAGCTACATCCAGGCAGCAGCAGCAGAACCGGCCATGGAAGAGAGTGCCATCTTTGACGAAGTCGTTGATATCGTTGTTACAGGCGGCTATGACTATTATATTTATGACCTGGTACCCCTTGGACATGCCCTTTATTACCTGAGCATGGCCTCAGTCTATGACGCCTGGATAGATAAAATTACAGGACTCAGGGAACAAATGAGGGAATACGACCAAGTAGCAGCCGTGATTCGTCGACAGAAAACACTCGACGAAGATGCCATTCTTAACGAACTCCTGTATATCAAAGATCGCATCAATAAATCTTCGAGCATTTTGACGGATAAAAAGAAAACTGCCTTTTTCTTCGTTCTCACTGCTGAAGAGATGATAATAAAAGATACCCAAAAGGCGGCTGAGCTTTTCGCAAAGTTTGATGTGCCATTGAGCGGTTATATAATCAACCGTGTCTTGCCTGCGGAATTAAAAGATCAGAACATACCGGAATATTTGAAAAATCGTCTTACTATGCAGGAACATTATCTAAATGTGATCAATACTACTTTTGGAGAAGAGATTTTAGCGTCAGTACCTGAAATGGAACGTGACGTGACAGGAATGCCCATGATTGAAAAAATGGCAAAAGCGATGTTCGGAAATATTTAATAACAGTCAAGACAAGGAGTCTTACGGTGGATCAAATAACTATCAGCATGAAGAACTATTTGGCGAAACACCCCAAATTAAAATACATCTTCTTCGGCGGCAAGGGGGGGGTAGGCAAGACAGTCATGGCAGGGGCAGCCGCCCTGTGGTCTGCGAAACAAGGAAAAAAAACCCTGTTGGCGTCGACCAATCCTGTTCACAGCCTTTCCAATTTATTTGAGCAGAACGTGTTTGGAAAAGTCGCACGCGTTTGCGATGAAGAAAAGTGCTACGCATTTGAGATCGATACAAAAGATACCATTGAGCGATCAAAAAAGGAAATCAGAGAAAAAATAAACTGGTTTCTCAAATTTGCAGACATTACAACAAAAGCAGAAGATTTTATAGAATCTGCTACAATGAATCCTGCTTTTGAAGAATCCGCCATGTTCGAGAATATGATAGATATTATGTTCAAGGATGAATATGATTTCTATGTATTTGATACCGCTCCTACAGCAAATGCCAGACGGCTTCTCGGAATGTCTAAAGTATACTCTCTCTGGGTGGAGAAAATGCTGAAGAGCAGGGAGGAAGCAAAATCTCTGAAAGAACTGCTTTCTTTTTCTAAGAAAGAACAAAAAGATCCTCTCATGGCTTACCTTTTAGATTTCAAAGACCGGATGGCCCATGCAAAAATGCTCCTTACGGATGATGAACTCACCGCCTTCTTTTTTGTAACATTGCCCGAGAGTTTACCTATTGCCGTTATTACTCGGTTTATCAACTGGTTTCATGAATTTGGAATTCCTGTTGGAGGCGTTATCGTCAATGGTGTTATTCAAAAGGATCAGGTGGGAGCTGATACCGTTGATTTTGTCCGAAATCGTGTCCAGATGCAGGATGAACATATGGCAGAAATATGGCAAATATTCGGTGACAGGGTAAGAGCCATTGCACCGCTCTTTGAGACAGAGGTAAAAGGTGCGAAAATGCTGAGCCGAATGTCGGAGCATCTGTTTGTATCTTAAAAGTACACAGAAATTTATAAACGTCTTTTCGGCAGCACCTCGGGATTGACAAGGTTCGGAGGGACTTTACCGCTCAGGCCGGCGATGAGATTTTCAGCTGCCATGTTGGCCATCCTGAAACGCGTTTCCAGTGTGCCGCTCCCTACATGAGGGAGCAGAATAACATTCTCCAGTTCCACCAAACCGGGTGTGAGGGCAGGTTCATTTTCATAGACATCCAGCCCGGCACCGCCAATTCTTCCATTTCTGAGCGTTTCGAGCAGGGCCTGTTCGTCTACCACGGGACCTCTCGATGTATTAATCAGATAAGCCGTAGGCTTCATCAGTGACAATTCTTGGCTGCCTATAAGATGTCTCGTCTGGTCTGAGAGAGGAACGTGAAGGGTTATGAAGTCCGCTTGCGAAAGCAATGTTTTCATATCCACGTATTTTGCCGTGAGTTCCTTTTCTTCAGATTTGCTCATCCTGCTGCGGTTGTGATACAGGATAGGCATATTGAAACACCTGGCCCTTTGCGCCACAGCCTTTCCGATTTTTCCCATACCGATGACCCCGAGTGTTTTACCCGTAACTTCACGACCCAAAAAGAGCATAGGCGCCCAGCATCGGAAACGTCCTTCTCTGGTCATCCTGTCACCTTCCACGAGCCTCCGGGAAATAGCCAAGATCAGTGCAAAGGCGAGTTCTGCAGTTGCATCTGTAAGCACACCGGGTGTATTGGAAACCAGTATTCCGCGGGTGGTGGCGGCCTTAATGTCGATATTATTGTAACCAACGCCGAATTGGGCGATCATTTTTAAATGATCTGCCCTGTCAAGTACCTCCTCATCGACAGTATCCGTTATCATGGACAGAAGGCCCTCTTTATCTTTAATACCATCAAGAAGTTTTTGCCTATCGAAAGGCTTGTCTTCAATATTTATATCCGCCTCATATTTCTTCGACAGGCCTGTCATAATCTCTTGCGGGAGACGTCCTGTGACCAGTATTCGCCTATTCATCACTGCCTCATTAATTCCGAATTTGATTTTGTGAAAGATACTGTAAGAATTTATACACTATTTCTTCGTCTTGTGAAAGCGTGATTTGTCGTGGAATGGCTGAGCCATCATGCAGGGAGCTTGATTTAAGGCATAAAATATGACATTCTCCAGACGGAAAATACAGAAGAAGGAGGCAGCTTTTAAATATATGGACTACCGGGTTATAATAATAGGTTGCGGGCCGGCGGGCATATTTACGGCGCTGACCCTTGCGGAAAATGGCATCGATGGAGTCATCCTCTTCGACCAGGGCAACGACCTCGAAAAACGTGAACGGGGTGCCGTAAGAGACGTACTCTGCGGGTGGGGAGGAGCCGGTGCTTTCAGTGACGGCAAACTCAACATCTCTACGGAGGTGGGGGGATACCTTTCCGAGTTTCTCGACAAGAACGCATTAATAGAGCTTTTGCATAGTACAGACGGGATTTTTGTCAAGTATGGTGCACCAAACCGCGTATTCGGCGATTCAGCTGTGTCAGTTGAGGAAATTGCGGATCAGGCGCGTCTGGCAGATCTTGAATTCATTCCGACAGTTATTCGTCACATAGGCACGGAAAACTGCAAGCGCATTTTAAATAACATGAGAAAAGCCCTTGACGGTAAAGTCGAAGTCAGGACATGCAGCCAGGTGCAATCATTGCTTCACGAAGAGGGAAAAATCAGAGGTGTGAAACTCACCGGTGGTCAGGTGATCAACAGTGATTATGTCGTTGCTGCGCCCGGCAGGGTAGGGGCGAGCTGGATGAAGGGAGAGGCAGATGCGCTCGGACTTACGACAATGACGAGCCCCGTGGATATTGGCGTCCGTGTAGAATTACCCGCAACGATCCTCAAAAAAATAACGGACATCACCTATGAACCCAAGCTTATTTTCTATTCAAAGACATTTGATGACAAGGTCCGCACCTTCTGCATGAATCCTTATGGCGAGGTAGTAATTGAGGAAAACGAGGGTATAACTACCGTAAATGGCCATAGCTATGCGAAACGAAGGAGTGATAACAGCAATTTCGCTATTCTCGTAAGCAGTACATTTACGGAACCTTTTCGCGATCCCATCGCATACGGCCGCTACATTGCAAGACTGGCAAACCTTTTAGGCGGTGGTGCGATCATTCAGAGACTGGGAGATTTGCTTGCCGGCAGGAGATCCACGCGAGATCGCATCGAACACTGTCTGACAAGACCTACACTCCTCCAGGCTACGCCGGGCGACCTGAGTTTCGTATTTCCCTATCGTCATTTGCAGAGCATCATCGAGATGCTTCAGGCTCTCGATAAACTTGCTCCGGGAGTTTTTTCTCGGCACACCCTTCTGTATGGAGTGGAGGTTAAATTTTATTCGAATCGCATCGAAGTATCGTCGGAAATGGAAACAAGAGTGAAAAATCTTTTTGCCATCGGCGACGGAGCCGGGATCACGAGGGGCTTATTGCAGGCATCGGCAAGTGGCGTATTGGCAGCACAGGCTATTTCTTCGCGTATAACGGGGATTCGCCCTGACAAATAAGATTAAATTAAGTTTTTCAGTCAGGAAATGTCCACTGTGCGGATGGCTAATTATCTGTAATCAGGAGGCGAAATGAAAATTGTTGTTAAGAAAGGGGAGATTACTGAGTTCAGAACAGAGGCGGCAATTGTACCATGCTTTGAAGGTGGAAGAGAACTACAGGGTAAAGTGAAGCTTCTGGATAAAAAGAGCGGTGGATTGATAAAAGAGATAATCGGTGCGGGCGATTTTGAAGGCAAGCATCTTCAGGTATCCGTGACATATACAGGGGGAATCATACCTGCAAAGCGCATTGTCCTGGTGGGTGTCGGCAGGAAAGCGGATCTCACTATGGAAAAATTGAGGGGTGCCTTTGCGCAAGCAGCCAGGCACATAAGGTCACTCAAACTGAGCGAGTTTTCCACGTCGCTGGATTGTATTTTTTCCAATAGGCCTCTTCATGAGATAGCCATGGCTGTTGTAGAGGGCGTTTCCCTCGGCCTTTATCAATATACGTCCTTTAAGACGATCGACAGGGATAAGATAAGAGCGATAAAAAAATTTACAATAATCGAAGAAAACGAAAAAGCATATAATATTATAAGAGCTGCCGCTAAGGAGGCAGAGATTATCTCGTGCGCTGTATGCTTCGCCAGGGATATGGTGTCCGCTCCGGGAAACGAAATGACGCCGACAGATATGGCTCATGAAGCGCGTAAGATTGCCAAGAGAAGGAATATTAAACTAAAGGTGCTTGATGAGACGGAGATGAATAAGATCGGCATGAGCGCCTTTTTGGGCGTTGCCAGGGGAAGTGAGGAGCCGGCGAAGTTCATCATCCTGGAATACTGGGGAGGAGATAAGTCTGATCCGCCTGTGGCTCTGGTCGGCAAGGGATTGACCTTCGATAGCGGCGGTATATCAATAAAGCCATCGGAGAAGATGGATGAGATGAAATCCGACATGGCAGGGGGTGCCGCGGTCATGGGCGCCATAATGGCAGCGGCCGATTTGAGTCTCAAAGTCAATGCTGTCGGTCTGATACCTGCTACGGAGAACCTGCCTGGCGGAAGGGCGTATAAACCCGGCGATATTCTAAAATCATTATCGGGTCAGACTATTGAAGTCTTAAGCACGGACGCAGAAGGCCGCCTGATTCTGGCCGACGCGCTTACGTATGCCGGAAGGTTCAAGCCGGCAGCCATCATCGATCTTGCTACATTGACGGCCGCCTGTGTCATTGCCCTGGGCGATCACGTGACGGGAATGATGGGAACTGATGATAAACTGAAGCGGAAAATTAAGGATGCAGCGGATGCGACAGACGAGAGGGTCTGGGAGCTCCCTCTATGGGAAGATTATCATGAATTGATAAAGAGTGATGTGGCGGATTACAAAAATCACGGCGGAAGACCTGGCGGGGCAATAACAGCCGCTGCATTTCTAAGCAGGTTTGTAGGCAACTACCCCTGGGTGCATTTAGATATAGCAGGCCCGGCATGGCTTACGAGGGACAAACCTTATATCCCCAAAGGGGCTTCCGGTGTTGGTGTCCGCTTGATGGTGCAATTCCTAAAAGACTGGCAGAAACGGAGTAAACGTTGACGACCTATGGGGATGCTTCTTGAAATCAAAAACCTCAGCACCCATTTCGATACAGACTACGGTGTGATAAAGGCTGTTGATCGTGTCGACCTTGCTATCGATGAAGGGGACACACTGGGAGTCGTTGGCGAGTCCGGTTGTGGAAAAACGGTACTTGCCCTGTCCATTATGCGTTTGATACCAAGCCCGCCCGGCAAGATCGTTTCCGGTAATGTCTTCTTTAATGGCGTGGATCTCCTAAAGCTCGATGGTGAAGAGATGCGCAGGATCAGGGGCAAGGATATCTCCATGGTTTTCCAGGAGCCGATGACTTCACTGAATCCCGTCTTGCGTATTGGCGATCAGATCACCGAGATTATAAAGCTACATTTGGCGCTTGGACGGAAAGAGGCCATGGACCGCGCCATGGAAATGCTCTCTCTTGTGGGGATGCCCTCGCCCGAGACAATCGTCAGGAATTACCCCCATCAGATGAGTGGCGGCATGCGTCAGAGGGTCATGATCGCCATGGCACTTTGCTGCGGTCCCAGGCTTATGCTTGCAGATGAGCCGACAACAGCCCTTGATGTGACCATCCAGGCACAGATTCTGGAACTCATAGGCAGACTGAAAAAAGATATAGGAACATCGGTAATCTTGATTACCCATGATCTTGGCGTGATAGCCGAAGCTGCAGAGCATGTGGTCGTCATGTATACCGGGCAGGTTGTTGAATACGCCTCTGTGGAGAACCTCTTCTCCACACCGCTTCACCCGTATACAGTAGGTCTCATGGAATCGATCCCCAAAATTGACGCTGCTTGGGGACGAGATGAATATCTGAAAGTTATACCCGGCGTTGTCCCTAGTCTTCATAATCTTCCCAGGGGATGCACTTTTCAGGTCAGATGCCCTCACACAATGCAAATTTGCAGGGAGGAGGAGCCGCAATTGAAGGAACATTTGCCTAGGCATAGAGTACACTGCTGGCTTTATGAACAAAAATGAAGATGGTCTTGGTCGATATTCAGGGAATAAAAAAATACTATAACGTCCGTGTCGAATTCCTCGCGAGAGAACGAGCCTCCGTCAAGGCTGTTGACGGCGTGTCCCTCAAAATATACAGGGGTGAAACTCTTGGGCTTGTCGGTGAGAGCGGTTGCGGGAAATCTACCCTCGCACGAATGATTATGAGGCTCGATCTGCCTACGGAAGGCAGGATCTTCTTTGAAGGTGAAGACATCTTCAAATTATCTGGCAAGGATCTGAAAGCCTACCGCAAGAAGGTTCAGATTATTTTTCAGGATCCATATGCATCTCTGAATCCCCGAAGAACGGCAGGGAGCACCATCGGGGAACCGCTCCTCATCAATCAGATAAATGATCGTGAGGGAAGAGCCCTTGAGGTCGCTCGTATTATGGATATCGTCGGGCTGACAAGGGAACAGAAGGATAGGTATCCTCATGAGTTCAGCGGCGGTCAGAGGCAGCGTATCGGCATCGCAAGGGCCATTATTCTCAAACCACAATTGATCGTTGCCGATGAGCCGGTTTCCGCACTCGATGTGTCTATCCAGGCTCAGATCTTGAACCTTCTCAAAGATCTGCAGAAAGAATTTAATTTGACCTACATATTTATTTCCCATGATCTCAGTGTGGTAAGGCATGTGAGCGACAGGGTTGCGGTGATGCATTTCGGTAAGATCGTCGAGCTTGCAGATAATCAAGAACTCTACGAACACCCTCTGCATCCGTACACTATAGAACTTCTGTCAGCGGTGCCGGCGCCTGATCCCGGAAGAAAGAAGCAGCGGTTGATGCGGGAGGGAGAGATTACAGGCACGACCGATGGTCCGGGAAGATGTCCACTTTATCCGCGGTGCCCCGCCAGGGTTGAAATATGTGATAAGGACGAACCGGAGTTGAAAGACCGGGGTGGCGGACATTTCGTGGCATGCCACATGGAAGGATAAGCCGTACCCCCTATCAATTATGATCATGAGACATTGGCCGGTGACGCGGAGATTCTGATATGCGGGAGGATCATGTTTTCTTTAGAGCGGGCGCGAGATATAATCTGCATAACATCAAATCTTTTCTTCAATCATGCGGAATTCTCTTTTCTTCCAGAATAGGATTATAAAGAAAACAAGCAAATTTGAGATGGGTTGCGCCACCCATACGCCCGTTAATCCAAAGAGCGACGGAAGAAAAAAAAGCATGGGTATCAGAAGTACGGTGTCACGTGTCATCAATAAAAGCATGGATGTTAATCCCTTGCCCAAGCCAATAAACATATTGATCCACACAAGATT
>PLLV01000234.1:0-32520 GCA_003142295.1 Syntrophaceae bacterium | reverse complement strand
TCGCTGAAGCCAACCATCGGCATTATGCCGTGTCCCATGCCAAACAATACCATAATAACAAGTTGATTGATCCGGAAAGAGAGACCAAGGGCTGCGATGGCCATGGGTCCGAAGGCTCCAAGGACATGGTTGTAAACTATCATGACGAGACTGAAGACAAAGTTCATGATAACTGTAGGGAATCCCGTCTGATAGATAGAGGCTATTATGGAGAAATTGGGAATCATGTGTGACCAGTTTAAATTATACCTGGATGCATTCATTCTCAGATAATACAGTGAGAGAAGGCTCGCCAGAAAATATGAGACGACCGCGGAAATTGCGGCACCCAAAATGCCCAGCATTGGAAACAAACCCAAACCAAAGATGAGGAAAGGATCTAGAATCGCGCCGGTCGATGACATGACCAGTATGACATACATTGATGCCTTCGGGTTTCCTTCTGCTCTAAGCAGGTTATTGGAAATCATGAGGAACAGTAAGAAGGGCGAACCAAATACGACTGTGGCGAGGTATTGTCTGGACAGGGGAAGAATATCTCCGGTGGCACCGAAAATTTCCAGTATTCTATCCTGATAAATAAGTGTAATTACGATGATGACCAATCCCAGTAAGACGGAAAGAAGTGTTCCCTGACCGGCGGTTTGACGGGCCTTCGTATACTGTCCGGCACCGAACATGCGCGCCGCAAACGAACCGGCGCCGACACCCGTACCCACGCCGATGGCGCCAAATATTATTTGAATGGGAAAACACACGGTTAGTGCAGCAACAGCCTTGGGGTCAAGCCTGGTCAGCCAGAAAGTATCGACAAGATTGTAGAGGGCCATCGCAAACATTGCGGCTATAGACGGCCAGCTCATTTTCAGAAGCAGCGGAAGAATGGGACCTTTCCCGAGGTCAAGACCATCTTTTTTCATATCTCTTGCTTGGAATAGCGACTCATTATCATCTGTTCTTTACAGCGTGATGAATGCAAGGACAGATCCCCAAAGAGGGGGGAATCATACAATGCACCTGATTTCTACGTATATAGGAATGACAAGCTCTTTGCGAAACGGGCTACGGATCTTCAAAACTTTGCATTTTTGGCCGCGTAGTTATATAACACGGCCTTTCGCATACACGGATTAAGAGTATATATCAAGATAATTTAGGCGCTTGAGACGTGATGACAAATAAAGTAATATTATGTTTGCAGGATCCAGGGCCATGCAAGAAATGACGTTCAATTTGATTGTAATCCTGGGGCCGACGGCGTCAGGCAAGACGAAATTGGCTGCCCGCCTGGCACGGGATAGGGGATCCGAGATTATATCTGCAGATTCGCGGCAGGTGTACCGTGGTATGGACATAGGAACAGGCAAAGATCTCGGGGAATATGTCGTCGATGGATTGGCTGTTCCCTATCACCTCATAGATGTTGTAGATCCGGACTATGAATTCAGTGTCTTTGATTATCAGATGAATTTTTCTCGTCTCTTCACCGATATTTCGTCAAGAAGCGTAGTTCCGATCATGGTCGGTGGAACGGGTCTGTATATTGAAGCAGTAATGAAGCGGTACAGGTTATTGGAAGTTCCGGAAAATGTGCAGTTAAGGCATGAACTCGAAAAGGAAGAGATGAAGGAATTAGCGGAGCGACTTATCAAGCTCAATCCTGCGGTCCACAACACAACTGATCTCTTGGATCGAAAGCGACTCGTCCGCGCCATAGAAATCATGGAGTTTACAAGAGCTCACAATAATCACGAATCTCATTTCCCCTCGATAGTTGCCTTGGCTATCGGTATCCGCTGGGAACGTTCCGTATTACGCCAGAGGATTACTGATCGCCTTAATAAGAGATTGAAGGCCGGCATGATCGAAGAGGTGGAAAAGCTTCATCGGTCCGGAATCGGATGGGAAAAACTCAATTTTTTTGGTCTTGAATACCGGTATGCCGGACTCTATCTCAGAGGAATGATGAGCTATAGTGAAATGTTTCAAATGCTCAATACACGTATTCATCAATTTGCCAAGAAGCAGGAAACATGGTTCAGACGCATGGAAAAAAAGGGCACTACGATTCAATGGATAAACGGCGATGACTACGATCAAGTAGCAGAGATCGTAAAGCGACTGATGAAATAAATCGTGCATTTGTCTGAATAAGGGGATATCATAATAAAATTATCATCTTTCCGGATGCGTCAAGCGGGTTTTTACCTGAACGGCATTCATCCAAATAATTGAGGTTGAAACGGAAGGATTGAATTGGAAAGTTCAAATGCAGATAACTTTATTCCATAGCGGAGGATCAATAATGATAGATGAAAAATATATCCGCACCTTGCTCATCGCTTTCTGCCTTGTCATACTTACACTGGGTGGCTGCGGATCAAAAGATGAAAAACAGGCAAGCACGCAAACTGAACTTCAAAAGCAAGAGGCGCCGCGGTCAGAAGAAACAGTTTCTGCAAACTCTCCTTCGCCGGCAGTTGCACCAACTGGAGGATCTGCAGTCGTTATAGATGTAGATGGCTCAAAGCTAACCCAGGGTCAAGTAGAGACAGAAATTAAGAGAACAATGTCTGTAATGAAGAAGCAGATGCCTGCCGACCGTCTCGAGCAGGCGAAGGAGAATGCGAGAAAGCAGGTCCTAAGTGACTTTACCGCAAAGACACTTCTGACAAACGAGGTAAAAAGACTGAACATCAGCGCAAGCGATGCGGAGGTCAAAGAGGCTGAAAAGCAGGTAAAGAGTGACCTTCCTAAAGGCATGACAATTGAGGATCTTATGAAGAAAAACAAGATCACCAAGGAACAGATGCAGGAAGATCTACGGTTCAGAATTAAAATCAGTAAGCTCGTTATGATGCAGATGTCGGGTAAACCCAAACCGACGGATAAAGAAATAAATGAGTTTTATCAAAAGAACAGAGACAAGTTCAAAATGCCTGAGGCTGTTCATGTTAGACATATCCTGTTGGCAAAGGCTGCGGGAGACGATGATAAGATCAAAGCGGAAAAGAGGGCAAAGGCGGAGGATTTGCGAAGACAATTGCTGGCGGGAGCGAATTTTGCGGAAATAGCCAAAAATAATTCTGACTGTCCCAGCAAGGAAACGGGTGGTGATTTGGGTGTATTCACGCGGGGCGAAATGGTCAAGCAATTTGAAAATGCTGCATTCTCACAGGAGGTCAATGACGTAGGGCCTGTTGTGGAGACTGAATATGGTTTCCACATAATTCAGGTGTTGGAGCGTCATGCCCCCAAGACGCTTGCCCTTGATGACAGGATGAAAGGGAATATCTCGACCTTTATGGAACAACAGAAACAGCAGGAAACCTTTGATGCTATGTTAAAAAAATTGAGGGACAAGGCCAAAATCACAGTTTATAGAAACTGATGGAAAGGAATTCGTCATATACGGGATTTCAGATGACGCATACCGTCGAACCATGCATTTACATCTTCCAGAAATCTTTCACACTCATATATTAAATGGCAAATGTATCTGTTCGTAATCATTTGTAGACACGCCGATATAGGGCATGCAATGCATCGACTTGAGAAGGAACTACGGAAAGATGTATCCGCGCAATTATTTTCTCTGGTCTATAAAACAATTAAATATGTCATATAATTATCGCCAATAGATCATCATGTCCGAGGATATGCCATATGGAAAGAAACGAGACTCGTAAGGAAATAGAAAACAATGGATTAATTATAATATCTATCGGAGCCGTATTGGTATATTGGTTTTTTGACTCATTGCTATCGGGTGTCGTTTTCGTGCGTCTGTTAATAGCGAGTCTGATTGTTACTTACGGCACTTTCACCCAGTATTTGATTAATTCTCACAAAGCCGTTCAGAGCGCACTGAATAAGGCACATAATGGCATGGAAGAGCAAGTGAAGGCGAGAACCGCCGAATTGGTGACGGCAAATGAAGAATTAAAGAGAAGCGAAAGATTATTTCATACCCTAGCGCAAGTATCGCCTGTCGGTATCTTTCGCACTGATGCTCAAGGCGACTTTGTTTACGTGAACGATCGCTGGTGTAAAATTGCCGGCATGCCAATGGAAAAGGCGCTGGGAAAGAATTGGGCAGACGCGATTCATTCCGAAGAGAGGGAGCGCGTCGTCAGAAAATGGTACGGAAGCGTCCGGGGAAATCTTCCGTTTAATCTGGAATATCAATTTCATCGACCAGACGGCTCCTCGACCTGTGTGCTGGGCCAAGCTACCGCCGAGTTTAGCGATGCCGGAGAAATAAGCGGCTACGTCGGGACCATTACGGATATAACGGAGCGAAAGCGGGCTGAAGAAGAGCGTATGCACCTGGCCACAGCCATTGAGCAAACAGCAGAGGGTCTTATAGTAACTAATAGAGATTGGGTAATCCAATATGTCAACCCGGCTGTCGAGCATATGACCGGCTACAGCAAGAGCGAGATTATCGGCAAGCATAGCCGTATTCTCAAGAGTGATAAGCATGACGGGGCCTTTTATAAGAATATACGGGACACCCTCACCCGCGGCGAGGTATGGGCAGGACATCTGGTGAACAGAAGGAAAGATGGTACCTTATACGAAACGGAGGTTACGTCTTCACCTGTTCTGGACAGCGCCTGCAACATAATAAACTATGTAAGCATCCACCGGGATATCACGCGTGAGGTGAGACTTGAGAGGGAACTCCGCCAAGCGCATAAGATGGAGGCCATAGGTACGTTGGCCGGCGGCATAGCCCATGACTTTAACAACATATTGATGGCTATTATCGGTTACACGGAGATGGCACTTTACAAAATTCCCGAAGGGACCACTCCAGTGCGACGTGACCTGGAGCAGGTACTCAAGGCTGGTTATAGGGCAAGAGACCTGGTGAACCAGATCCTTACCTTCAGCCATCAGTCCGATCAGGAGCGAAAAGTCATTGATATAATACCGACTGTCAAAGAAGCGCTCAAGCTGCTGCGCTCTTCATTGCCCAGCACCATTGAGATTCGTCAGGACATCGCAATTCCACCGGAAAAAGGGATAATTCTGGCTGATCCGACTCAGATCCATCAGGTGTTGATGAACCTTTGCACTAACGCAGCACATGCAATGCGGGATAAAGGTGGTATATTGAGCGTGAGCTTGTCGAGTGTCGAGGCCGACGCGTATCTCGTTTCCCGGTATCCTGATCTGGAGCCCGGGCCTTATGTGAGACTGACAGTCGGCGATACGGGCCATGGAGTGGACCCGTCGATATTGGAACGGATATTCGATCCATACTTCACTACCAAAGGGCCGGGCGAGGGAACGGGGATGGGCCTTGCCGTCGTGCAGGGCATTGTCAAGAGACATGGAGGAATGATCACTGTTCATAGTGAAATTGGCAAAGGAACTACCTTTCATGCTCTTTTTCCAAGGATTGAACAGGAGATTGTGCCGGAAGCTACGGCTGCGGAAGCGCTACCTTTGGGGAGTGAGAGAATCTTGTTCATTGACGATGAAAAACCGCTTGTTGACTTGGGCAAAGGAATGCTGGAGTCACTTGGTTACAGTGTAACCACAAAAACTAGCAGTCTGGAAGCCCTGGAAGCCTTCCGAGCCGAGCCTGATGCATTTGATCTGGTCATCACAGACGTAACCATGCCGTCTATGACGGGTATAGAGCTGGCAAAGGAACTAATGGCCATCCGGCCGGATATTCCGATTATTCTATGCACCGGATTCAGCGAACTCATAAATGAAAAGCGGGCAAAAGAAATGGGGATTCAGGAGTTTGTTATGAAGCCCTTCGTCATTGGCAAGCATGCTAAGACTATTCGCAAGGTACTGGAGCAGAAGTGATAATGTCGTGGAATCTGTAAGTATGCCGCATTGTGTACATGGCAAACAGCACGGAGTCAGAATGAGTGCTTCTTTTCGGGGAAGATACCTTTTCTCACGTCATCGACATATTGATTTACGGCCTCTTTCATCTGCACATTGAGCTGTGCATATGTCTTCACAAATTTTGGTATGAATTTTTCAAACATTCCCACCATATCATGAAGAACCAGAACCTGACCGTCACAGTCAATGCCGGCGCCTATCCCGATCGTGGGAATTGTGAGGGATTGCGTCACAGCCTTGGCCAGTACTGCCGGCACACACTCTAATACAATGGAAAAAGCTCCGGCTTCTTCAAGGATTTTTGCATCTTCCATGATCCTTTTGGCTGCTTGTTCCTCTTTGCCCTGAACCTTATATCCTCCAAACTGATGAACGGATTGCGGCGTTAGGCCAAGGTGTGCCATGACGGGAATTCCCGCAGAGGCTATTCTTCTGGTGATTTCGGCCACCTCCCTGCCTCCCTCCAGTTTGACCCCCTGGGCGCCCGCTTCCTGAAGAAAACGGCCAGCGTTATAAAGTGCATCCTCAGAAGAGATCTGGTAGGACATAAAAGGCATATCACCGACGACCATGGCATGCTTTACTGCGCGGGACACTGCCTTCGTATGATGTATCATTTCTTCCATGGTAACGGGGAGAGTGCTGTCATATCCTAACATAACCATGCCCAACGAATCTCCAACGAGGACAACATCAATGCCTGCCTCGTCTACAATCAGAGCCGTCGGATAATCGTAAGCCGTTAACATGCATATCTTTTCGCCATTTCTTTTCATGTCGCGAATCACAGCAGTAGTGATTCTATTTATGCTCGTCTGCTTGCTCATTTCGTTACCTCACTTTAGTAATTCTTTAATTAGCCGCGCAGTTTCCGGAGACAAAGTTTTCTTCTTCAATCCAACGTCGGCAGTTAAGATGCCAAGTGCGCTGTACGCCTGCAAAAGGTCTGGCAGCTTCTGTCGCAAGGCCTCTGCATGTTTTCTTATGGTGCCTGCATCTCCACGTGCTACAGGTCCCGTCAGTGCTTGAACCGTGCCCTTTGACTCGATATTGCCAATGGTACCCATAACAAGGGGCCAGATGGCGCGAATGGTGTCCTCACGGCTCAAGCCAAGGGATTGATAAATCTCTTCGACCATATGGATAAGGGTCGTCAAATAGTTTGATGCAATACAGGCTGCGGCATGGTAAAGGGGTTTGTCAGCATCGGAAATGAAGAATGGTACGCCGCCCAAATCCCTGACCATTTGAACAGACCATTTCCTGATTTCATCTCCCGAAGTAATTCCGAATGTGCTGCCGGGAATGTTCCTGATAGCACTTTCAACATCAGCGAAGGACTGTAGGGGGTGTATGCACGCGACACGTGCTCCGGCATCACGTGCAGACTCAAGAAGGTCAAGACCTCCCGCGCCGCTCATATGTATGACCTTAGTGCCGGGTTTTATACCTCCTTCACTCGATATTCTATTGCATACATAGGCGATGGCGTCGTCCGACGTTGCAATAATAATACAATTGGCCTGGAGAGCGGCCTCAGAAAAATTCAGATACGGTTTGCCCCCTGTATAGACTATGCCCTGAGTTAAGGATGCCTTCGACCTGCTTGCAACTGCAACTATCCTATATCCTGCCTGGCGCAGAAGAAAGCCCACTGCCGTACCCACCTTACCGAGGCCCAGAATGGCAACAGCGTCCTCTCTTATTTCTTGAGTATTCATAATTAAAAGTTTATAAAATCAAAAAAGGCCTTCCAGACAAACCCCGGACGGCCTTAAGACAAAAATTCTCTTATTTGACCATTCCGTCTCGGTCCATCCGTCGCGGATCCAAGCGGACAAATGCTTATTAGCATAAACCGCTTCAAGCAGTCAATAGAGCAAAATTTGTGACTGAGATGGAATTTTTGTCATCTTGTAATTGCTTGATCCGTCATATATAAGAACATTCATAGGATTTAGAGGATCCTGAAAGATGAAACATATTGACCTCATGATATTCGACTTGGACGGAACCCTTGTCAATTCTGGAGGAGACATCGTCGCGTCCGTAAATTATACCCTTGAGACGTTAGCTGTACCGGTGAAGAAGCCAAAAGAAATTCTCAGTTTTGTGGGAGATGGTGTCAACAAAATGATCGAAAGAGCCCTAGGCAACGAGTTTCAACATCTATTCGATGAAGCAATGGATATTTTTTCCGATTACTATGCAAGGCATATGCTCGATATGACGTCCCTTTGCGATTCTGTCATCGAAGTGCTCGATCACTTTCGTGACAAGAAAAAGGTCATTATCACGAATAAGCGCAGATATTTTACGCTTAAGATGACAGACGCCCTGGGCATAACAAAATACTTCGAAGAGATCATCGGGGCAGACAGCACAGCATACAAAAAGCCGGATCCCCGCTTGTTTATTCCTCTTATTGAAAGGGTTGGCGCAGTATATAATGATACAGTGGTGATAGGCGATGGTGTGAATGACATAATGCTCGCAAAGAATACCGGGGTGTTGAGTTGCGCCCTTTTGAACGGGCTTACGCATAGAGACATCCTGCTCGCCCTTGATCCTGATTTTGCTTGTGAAGGACTCCGGGAATTGCTCAAAATATTCGATTGAAATCTGTGCCGTATTTATGAGGTATGATAAGAAAAATTAAGGAAGCCATAGAAAAGAATCATCTCCTCGATCAGGGAGAAAAGGTTGTTGTGGCCGTCTCCGGAGGACCTGATTCTGTTGCTCTGCTAAAAATACTGGAGATGCTCTCCGACGAATACAGGCTTACTCTAATTGTGGCGCATCTTAATCATGGACTTAGGGAAGACGCGGCCTGCGAAGAGCGATTCGTGCGTAAAATGGCCGCGGACATGGAGATTGCATTTGAGTTTAAATCTCTCGATATCGCATCGCTAAGGAAAGGATCTGGTAAGTGCATAGAAGATACGAGCCGGGAAGTGAGATACGATTTTCTAAATGATGTTGCCAAGAAGCATGGTGCACGGAAAATCGCGTTGGGGCATCATATCAATGATCAGACTGAGACAGTGCTGATGAATTTTTTGAGGGGAAGCGGTCCGACTGGATTGAAGGGCATGCTGCCCGCCAGAGATTCAACGTATATCAGGCCGCTTCTTGGCGTGACCAGGAGTGAAATAATCTCGTTCCTCGAATTCCATAGAATATCGTTCGTGACGGATGCGTCTAATGCCGATCAGCGTTACCTGCGAAACAGGATAAGGCATACATTGATACCTGAGCTGAAGGCAAGATATAATCCTAAATTAGAAGAAAGCATGAAGAGCATGGCGGAGATCATGCGTGTAGAAGACGATTATATGGAAATGGCAACCGATAAAGTGCTGTCGGCATGGGGCGTGACGCCTGCAGATAGTGAGATCAGGATTTGTATATCTGACTTCTTGGAATATCATGAAGCTATTCAGAGAAGGATTATGAAACATCTGTTAGAAGGGTTAAGTCCAAATAGTAAGGGCATTGGACTTACTCACATAAAAGCCGCTCTCGGACTGGTCCGTTCTGATCGCCCCGGTGCTCATGTGAACCTGCCCTGTAATATCGAGGTGAGGCGCGAATATGATGCCCTTGTCATTTCCACGAGGGAAAAAGGTGGAAAAGAAATTCTAAATAAGAGATATAATGATCTTTATTACGAGATTACCCCTCCGGGCCCGGTGAAAATGGCGGAGTTGGGAAAGACGATGATATTTGAGTTTGTAGAAGACCCGATTGATATGAGATCGAACGCCCGAGAGGCCGTTTTCATGGACTACGACAGGATATCTCTTCCCCTGGTTATAAGAACTGTCAGACCGGGCGACAGAATACAACTACTGGGCATGAAAGGAATGAAAAAGATAAAGTCTGTCTTAATTGACGAAAAGATACCGCTGCGCCATAGAAAAGAGATTCCCCTAGTACTGGATCAGGAGGCAGTGCTCTGGATTGCGGGGCTGCGACTGAGTGAACGTGTTAAAATAACGGAAAATACAAGACAGATACTCAAAGTAAAATTTGTTTGAAATAATACCCTTGTTAATGTAATTGTAAAATTAAGAACTTTGAAATAGGTTTTTGTCGTCATTCGCGCACATGCGGGAGGCCACAGGGAGGTAATATTGAATTCATTGCAGAAAAACATAGCGCTCTGGCTTTTTATCAGTCTGGTTTTCGTACTGCTCTACCATCTTTTCAATCAGCCGAAGACTGCGCAGGAAAATATCATCTATAGTGATTTTGTAAGCTACGCAGAAAAGGGGCAGATCGTTGAAGTGACCATACAGGGCGAGAGTATTACGGGTAAGCTCAACGATGGGAAGAATTTTAAGACATATGCACCGAAAGACGCAGGGCTGATTCAGATTCTAAAGGAAAAGGGGGTACGGATTGCATCAAAGCCAGCGGAAGAGTCCCCCTGGTATATGAATGTCCTGATTTCATGGGTACCCATGCTTCTGCTCGTAGGCGTATGGATATTTTTCATGCGCCAGATGCAGGCTGGCGGGGGCAAGGCAATGGCATTCGGCAAGAGCAAAGCCCGTCTCGTGACGGACAAATCAAAAAAAGTGACCTTTGCCGATGTGGCAGGTATAGACGAGGCCAAAGCCGAACTGGAGGAAGTCATTGAGTTTCTCAGGGAGCCCAAAAAGTTTACGCGGCTGGGCGGAAGACTCCCTAAAGGTCTCCTTCTCGTCGGCCAGCCGGGTACGGGGAAAACACTACTTGCCAGGGCAATTGCAGGCGAGGCAGAGGTACCTTTTCTCAGCATAAGCGGATCTGATTTTGTCGAGATGTTCGTTGGTGTGGGAGCTTCGCGTGTGCGGGATCTCTTCGACCAGGGTAAAAAGAATGCCCCATGTATTATCTTTATAGATGAGATCGACGCAGTAGGAAGGCATAGAGGGGCTGGTTTGGGTGGAGGACATGATGAAAGGGAACAAACCTTGAATCAGCTTCTTGTGGAAATGGACGGGTTTGAATCAAATGAAGGAGTAATTCTCGTTTCTGCGACAAACCGGCCTGATGTGCTTGACCCTGCGCTCCTGAGACCCGGCAGGTTTGACCGGCAGGTAGTCGTTCCTCTTCCTGATGTTAAAGGCAGGGAAAAGATTTTTGAAGTGCACACCAAAAAGACGCCGCTTGCGGAAGACATTGATTTTGCAGTTATAGCAAGAGGGACCCCTGGGTTTTCCGGTGCAGACATAGAAAATCTTGTCAACGAGTCAGTTCTTTATGCTGCGAGATACGGTAAAGATAAAGTGACTATGAGCGACTTCGAGTTTGCCAAAGACAAGGTCATGATGGGTGCGGAAAGAAAAAGCATGGTGATAAGCATTGAGGAGAGGAAGAACACGGCCTACCATGAATCAGGTCATGCCTTGGTGGCGAGATTATTGCCGGGAAGTGATCCTATCCATAAAGTTACAATAATTCCCAGGGGCATGGCTCTGGGTCTTACACAACAATTGCCCGTTGACGAAAAACATACTTATCCAAAACAGTATCTCTTGAACAACATTACTATTCTATTAGGGGGCAGGGCAGCGGAAGAGCTGATATTAAATGAATTTACCACTGGTTCTGGAAACGATATTGAGAGGGCCACGAACCTTGCAAGGAAAATGGTGTGCGAATGGGGCATGAGCGACGAAATGGGGCCGCTGAGCTACGGGAAGAAAGAAGAACAGATATTTCTCGGTCGTGAATTTGCCGTGCACAAAGACTACAGCGAAGATACAGCCCAAAAGATTGATAAGGAAGTAACACGCTTGGTATCGGATAGTTATGAAAAGGCAAAGAAACTGTTATCAGATCACATCGATATACTAAACAGGATTGCATCTGGGCTTCTGGAAAAGGAGGTATTGAACACTGCGGAACTCGACGAGATCATACAAATGAACAGGGAGGATGTGGATGGAAGCGGGAATACTATACCAAGAGAACATTAGATTAACTATTGAAGCCGCGTTCTCTGTATTTCTTATACAATGACAGATAAAATGCGTCCCAGATGTCTCCATTTAAGGTCGTCACATGAGGCTCTTGAGGTCTTGAGAAAGATCGATTGCGATCCCTACGGCATTGAGGCAATGCTGCCCAAGATGGTTCATCTTAATATATTACTTGAAGGTATCAAATGTAACATAGCGAATATTATAAAACAAGAGATGCTCTCCGTCGGCGGTGATGCCGCCGTTTCACGCGCTGCAGTATCATGCAGCGTCACGGAAACGGACTGCGTTATTATGGGTACGGCAAAGCAGATACAGCGTTTATCCGATAAGATTTCAATTCAACCGTTAGGATTAAGCATCATATCAAAGGCGATCAAAGAACTCCTTGCGAATGTTTCGAAAGATCTTTTTATCCTCAAGACATGCAGAAGGGAAATTGTCTTGGGAGAGAAGACAGAGATCATGGGAATACTTAACGTAACTCCCGACTCATTCTCTGACGGCGGCCTTTTCAAAGACACGGACGATGCAGTCGAATATGGTTTGAAAATGATGGATGAGGGTGCAGACATTATAGATATTGGAGGAGAATCTTCGCAGCCGGGTGCAGGACCGGTTACTCTTGAGGAAGAGATTGCAAGGGTAATTCCTGTCATAAAGGGGTTGGAGAGGTGCATCAAGATTCCGATTTCAATTGACACGACAAAGGCTTCGGTTGCCAGAAGGGCTGTGGAAAACGGCGCAGATATTGTCAACGACATAAGTGCCATGACCTTTGATCGCCAGATGGCGAATGCAGTCGCTGATACAGGTGCTGCAATTATCCTGATGCACATGCGTGGGACCCCCAAAGACATGCAAAAAGGAGATTTGTCGTATAGATCTCTCAGAGGAGACATTATTGAGTTTCTCGAAGGCAAGATGGAAGAGGCCGAGGTTGCCGGAATATCCCCGGAAAATATCATGATCGATCCTGGCATAGGTTTCGGAAAGACTGCGGAAGACTCAATGAGGCTGCTAAAATATCTATCAGAGTTCAAGGTCCTGGGAAGACCCATTGTGACGGGGCCTTCCAGGAAAGCCTTCATAGGCAAAATAACTGGCGGCGGACCAACGGAGCGCATAGAGGGAACTGCCGCTGCAGTGACAGCTGCCATCATGAATGGGACAAATGTAGTGCGGGTGCATGACGTGCAGGCCATGAAAAAGGTGGCTGCCATGGCCGATGCGATTCTCAGGGCATAAAGTGGGAACTTAAAATTACAAGTATACCGGATAAGTGTCTGAAGATGATTCATGGAATAGGAACAGATTTTGTGGAAGTTTCGAGGATTGAAAGAATTCTGAAAAAATGGGGAGACCGCTTTCTAGACAGGGTTTATGCACATGACGAAATCGAATATTGTAAAAATAAGGCATTTCCAGCCATTCATTTTGCAGCAAGATTTGCAGCAAAGGAATCTTTTCTGAAATCCCTTGGTATCGGACTGGGCATGGGGGTTAAGTTAAGAGAAATTGAAGTGAGCAACAATGCACTGGGAAGTCCGGTACTGAAAATGAATGAGAAAGTAGTTAGTATCCTTGATAATCTCGGTGTGAAGGCGATCCACGTGAGTATGACGCACACGAGGGAACATGCACACGCAATTGTTGTTCTTGAAAGGTAAGGGATGATGCAGCGGCGGGGATTTGCCGGGAAACGACTTGCCTATGACAGGGTGGGATTAGGGATGGGATCAAGCTCCAAAAAGACAATTCTTTCAAGTTTCGAAAGTACCATGAACGGGCATACCGCCAAGCTGATGGTTACATCCAGGAATCCCGAAGAAACTTTTTTTATAGGCAAGATCATTGGAAGGAATCTCACTGAGAGGGATGTAGTTGCCCTTGTTGGCGATTTAGGCACGGGAAAAACCTGCCTCACTCAGGGCATCGCCAGAGGTCTTGACGTGCCGGATGAGTATCAAATAACAAGTCCATCGTTCACCTTGATAAATGAGTACCAGGGAAGAATGATGCTGTATCATTTTGACCTATATCGATTGTCGCGAGCCTCAGAGATGGATGACATGGGATATGAGGAGTATCTTTTCGGACAAGGCGTCAGTGTTATTGAATGGGCTGATAAAGTGAGCGGTATTCTGCCCGATGACACCTTGTTTGTCTCGATAAACTACGCTGATGAAAATGAGCGAAACATAATCATTTCTGGGCAAGAGAAGAAAATAGCCATAATTTCGGAAGAATTGGGGAATGGAGGTTTTTAGGGGATGGCCCTTGTTGTGCAAAAATACGGAGGCACTTCAGTTGCAGATATTGACAAGATGGAGGATGTGGCCAGGCGTGTATTGAAATCGAAAGAAGCAGGGAATGATATTATTGTAGTACTTTCAGCCATGGCTGGTGAAACGGATAGACTCATACAACTGGCTCACAAGGCCGCTGACGAGCCCGATGGAAGGGAGTATGATGCCCTTATCTCCACAGGGGAGCAGTTGACGGTAACTCTTCTCTCCATAATTCTAAACAGAATGGGCTTCCGTGCCAAATCTTTACTGGGGTATCAGGTAAAAATTGTCACCGACAGATCCTATTCGAGGGCAAGAATCTTCCATATCGATACGAAGAAGATATGCAAGGAGCTGAAGAAGGGAACTATTGTTGTTGTGGCTGGCTTTCAAGGGGTAGATAAGGATGGCAACATTACAACCCTAGGGAGAGGCGGTTCAGATACGAGTGCTGTTGCCTTGGCAGCGGCACTGAAAGCGGACGCATGCGAAATTTACACGGATGTTGACGGTGTTTATACTGCGGATCCCAACATTTGTAGAAAGGCAAAGAGGTTGAGCAGGATCTCCTACGATGAGATGCTTGAGATGGCAAGGGCAGGGGCTAAGGTCCTTCAACCCCGTTCAGTCGAACTCGCAAAAAAATACGAGGTACCAGTCTACGTGAGGTCATCATTTACGGATGAAGGAGGCACACTGGTGACGAAGGAGGATGTGGAGATGGAAAGGGAAGTAGTGTGTGGGGTAACTTATGACCGTGATCAAGCAAAGATTACAGTGGTTCGCGTTCCCGACAGGCCCGGTATTGCAGCTCGACTGTTTACCCCGCTTGCGCACCATAATATCATGGTCGATATGATTATACAGAACGCCAGCCTCGAGGGTTACACAGATTTAACATTCACTGTCTCGCGTAAGGAAATAAGAAAGGCGCACGAATTAGTTAAAGAAGTAGCAAAAGAAATAGGTGCGGACAGAGTAGAGATAGATGCTGACGTTTCCAAGATATCCATCATCGGTGTGGGGATGATCAGTCACTCGGGTGTCGCCGCAAAGATGTTCTCATCCTTAGCCAAGGAGGGAGTGAATATACTGATGATAAGTACTTCTGAGATCAAGATTTCATGCGTCATACAGGAGAAATACACAGAACTTGCCGTCTCAGCCCTGCATGATGCATTCGATTTAGATAAGAGATGAGTTCTTTGCAAGATAGAGAAAAACGTCACAATACCCGTTTTACGATGCCGCAGAAATTAATAGATGAATATGCAAGGTACGGAAAGACAACGTGATGGAGCCATCGTTATCGTTGTTATTGCGTCAATTTTTTTTGCGATTTCCTATTTCTCTTCACTATTTCCGTCTCAAATAAGCGATATACCGTTTGGCAATAAGAGTTTTGGCCCTGTAGTTGTCGGGATCACCGGCAATGTGGGCTTTAACGGCATCTTTTATGTATCCGAGAAAGCGAGAATTTCTGATCTCTTAGAAGTTGCCGGTATCAGAAATCCTGAACTATTCGATCAGAGAATGCTTTCTAAGCGGCTTGCAACAGGTAAGACCGTTGTCATAGAATCATATGATAGCTTAAGAATAGCGGAGATGAATAACGCAAATAAGTTGGCCCTCGGCATCCCGATTGACATCAATAAGGCCGCCATAGAAGATCTTATGCTGATTAACGGCATCGGCGAGAAAACTGCCTGGCAGATTATTCAATTCAGAGAAAAGTCAGGAAGGTATCACAAACTTGAAGACTTGATGAAGATTCGCGGCATCAAAGAAAAGAAATTCCGAAAGCTCAGGAGGTACTTCTGCACTGATGACATGCTGTAAAAATAACAGCAATAAAGAAATGGAGTTTTTCTATCTAAACTTATCGAGATAACTGAGAACCCTCTGTATGTATACCTGTGTCTCGCGATAGGGAGGTACGCCCCTGTACCTGATTACGGCATTTTCGCCTGCATTATAGGCAGCCAGAGCTAAAGGTAGATTTCCGTTGAAATAATTCAAGAGATACCGCAAATATTTTACACCGCCTTCGATATTGTTTTCCGGATGGAAGGAATCCTGCACTTGCAATGACGAGGCAGTTGCCGGCATCAATTGCATTAGTCCCCTGGCCCCTTTTCGAGATACAGCCCGATGGTTGAAATTTGATTCCGCTTTTATGATTGCTTTAATCAAGGCTGGCTCTATTTTATATTTTTTTGATGCCTTGACAATCAAGTCATCATATTGTGACATGTTATCTCCTAACTTCCTGTCGAGAAGGATGCGCTTCTCCCTCATGATAAGAACATATTTGACGCCGCTTTCGGTAGGTACGTTTGTCAGATGGATGACGCCCTGTGCATCTTCGTACTTATATATATCCGCAGAGGCCGGTGAGGCGATGCTTAAAATGATGAGTAATGGCACGAGGAAAAATAACTGCATAGTGACCTCATTTTTAGTCGTCCGGGAACAAGGTAAATTCTAATACTTCCGACTGTATTTGTATAAAAATACTACATGGCAATCTTGAATTCAAGAACTTTGTGCAATTTGTCCAAGCAGAGGCGTACTCGCTTTCATAGTCCTTGACAGAGTCATGGCATGGTGGTAGTGACATTACAATTATCATTCACTAAATGTCGGGGCGTGGCGCAGCTTGGTAGCGTATCTGAATGGGGTTCAGAGGGTCGGAGGTTCAAATCCTCTCGCCCCGACCATTTGTAGAAATCGTCTTTCCAGTCAAAAAACTTTAATGGCTGAAATTGTTTCAAGAGCTATTTTATTAGAGTAGAGGATTGGAAAGAGGCTGTCTTAGAATCTATCATTTTTATCTCATTCTGTCCTATCCATGCTGCAAGTAAAACAATTCCGATATTATCTTGATAACTTAGGTTATCTTTTTTACGGGGAGAAATATGCTATGGCCATTGATGGCGGAGCATTTGATGAGATATTGTCATTTGCCCAGAGCCGTCGTCTAAATCTGCTTTTCGTCACAAATACGCACGGGCATGCGGATCATACGAGTGGCAACGTAACCCTTCTTAATGAATCAAATGCTCGACTCTTGCGATATGAAGAGATACGTGACGCAGAAATTGAATTGGAAGGCCAGAAAATCAGAATCTATGACACCCCTGGACATACTGTTGACTCCCTCTGTTTTCATGTTGATAACGCCTTGATTACTGGAGACACTCTTTTCAACGGCACTATCGGTAATTGCTTCTCAGGCGATTTGAAAGGCTTCTATCACTCCATAAAGAAGATTATGTCCCTGTCTCGAAGTACCGTCATTTATGCTGGCCATGACTACGTGCAGGAAGCGATGAGCTTTGCAAGAAGACTTGAACCGGATAACGAGTATATAGAAATATTTTCGCAAAATTATAAGCCGGATCATGTTTTTTCTCGATTAACGGAAGAACTTAGAGTCAATCCTTACCTTCGTTTTAATGAACTTGGTATCATCGACCTTTTGAAGAAAAATGGCCTGCCCAGGAAGACGGAGTGGCAAAGATGGCAATCTTTAATGACCATAGACTAGAGAGATGAGGGGAAGTAAGGCATTAAACGGCTATTTTTCGTGCAATGTCAGTCGATAAGACTTTACTATGTTCACAGGATTGTATGACTTTTTTGACTGTGCGAGATTTGGAAGTTTCATATCGCTTTCTTTGTTGATGTACGTATAGCCGGCGAATAGATGTTTGGCACATTCGTTATCGAGGAACTGATATAACCCTTTTATAGATGCATGTGCCTTTTCAAAGTTAAGTACACCCATCGTTTCAGTAAGACGCGAACTGATTCCGAAGGCACTGACCGCTCCGTCTATTCGAATCAGAATCCCCTTAACCTCCAATGCATCAATATTGTTAAGGGCATTCATTGTTGCCATCTTTTCGCAGGCGAGGCTCTCGCCGTTGTCTACATCACATTTTCGTAGTTCACACCATTCCCGCAAGAAACTCAGGCATTCCCCAGTGTTGCCGCTATCTATCATTTCTATGTCCACTTTGCATCTGCTCAAGTACCGCTTGTAAAATTGATGGATCAAATTCCTCTGTTTGGCATATCTATTCCCCTTCAGTTGGATAAGATCCTGCTTCAGATATATGTAATCATCGAACTCATCTTGTTCGTTAACCTCGAAATAGAATTCAATTTCTTTGGCGCCGTATTTTAAGAGGAAATCTTCCGGTACAAACCAGTAATCAGAAAAACCGAGCCTCTTTGCGAGAATGAAGAGGTACTCGGGAGTAATGTCGTCTGCAGAAGATATTGGCAGAATGAGATGGTTATCGGCCGGATTGGCGGCTGATTTGTTGCATATAATTAAAGTGTTATCCTCAACTGCATAATGAGTTTTCAGTTTTTGATTGCTCCACACAATGAGTGATAAGAGCGAATAGTTACATAGAGCGTATTGTTGACTTTTGAAAAACCCCTTTAGATTGTGATAGTCACTGACTTCTAATTGCTTAAATTCCATAAAGATATTTGAAGAAAACGCAAAAAAATTAGCCTGCCCGGAGGCGAGGCGAATATAGATCTACCGCAGGTAGAAATATAAAAACCTCCGGTCTTCATGTCAAGCTCCATTAGCAGGATTTTAGATTTCGCTTCAAGTATCAGTGAATCATGTTATATAAAAAGGTCAACAAATGATCCAAGAATTGTGCAAGAAGGATAAGGATGGCAAATTGGCGCTCTTTGTGCAAATGGGCCGGAGAAGCTCCACAAAATAATAGCCGTTGACAATCATAGATCGAATGAATATATAGACAATGAGCGAGAGTGGCGGAACTGGCAGACGCACTGGACTTAGGATCCAGCCCGCCTCAGCGGATAGGGGTTCAAATCCCCTCTCTCGCACCAGATTCGGTGCTATATTCATAAACAACAAGGGGTTAAGAACGCAGTGTCAGAAAGCATAATGGCCGTAAGAGTCGAAGACGTCAGTCCGATAAAAAAGAAAATACTGTTTGATATTTCATGGTTAGAGGTCAAGAAGGAATTAGACACAGTCTACAAAGATGTGGCTAAGAAAGCCAAGATTAAGGGCTTTAGACAGGGGAAAGTGCCGAGGGATATTCTCGAGTCCCTGTATAAAGAGCACGCAGAAGACGAAGCCATATCGAATCTGGTAAATAGATATTATTGGGAATCTTTAAAAGAGAATAAAATCAACGCTATTGCGCAACCGGACATAGATCAGAAGGGCATAGAAGCGGAGAAGAATTTTACTTTTACCGCCATCGTTGAAGTGGAACCGATTATTGACCCGACAGGCTATGTTGACCTCGAGCTTGAGAAAGAGAAGCATGAAGTTAAGGATTCTGATGTCGAAGCAAGACTTGAGGAAGTCCGGGGTATGTTCAGCACGATGGAAGAGGTAGAGGTCGATAGGGGGGTATCTGAAGGCGATTTTGTCGTTATTGATTTCGAGGGTCTCGTCCAAGGGAAGCCCGTCAAGGAGATGAAGGCGGAAAATTATCTTCTGGAAGTCGGATCCAAGAGATTTGTGCCTGGATTCGAGGAACAGCTCATCGGTATGAAAAAGAACAAGACGGAACAAATAATAATTAAATTACCCGATGATTATCGTGCGAAAAATTTGGCGGGGGAAGAGGTCGTATTTTCTGTAACATTAAAGAACATTAAAGAAAAGAAACTCCCTGAGATCGATGATAAGTTCATTAAGAATTTTGATAAATATGAAAGCCTGGACGATTTAAAGAAGGATATCAGGAAGACACTTGAGGAAGAAAATGTTGCCAGGGAAAATTCGGCTTTCAAGAGTCTCATAATAGAAAAACTCCTGGAATGCAATCAGTTTGAAGTGCCACAGGCATTCGTAAATCGTCAGGTCTCTTATATGATCGATGACATGCAAAAAAGACTGGCCATGCGTGGTATGAAGCGCGATGAGACACCTGAACGATACAAGGAACTCTACGACCTTTACAAGGGTGAGGCCTCGAAAATAGTAAGAACTATCCTTCTTCTGAAAAATATAGGTGAGAAGGAAGCCATTACCGTATCTGACCAGGAAATTGAAGAGAAGATTAGGGAAGTCGCTCGAGAGCGAGGACAGAATTACGATTCGTTGAAAGAATCTTTGGAATCGGGTAATATGATGGAAGACATAAGAAGCGAGATATTGAACGCAAAGGTATTTGGTTTCATAGAAGACAAGGCGAAAGTAGAGATAGTTAAGAAATAGAATAAGGAGGGCGAGAGATGCCCTTAGTTCCGATGGTAATCGAACAAGATGGAAGAGGCGAAAGAGCATTTGATATTTATTCAAGGCTCCTGAAAGACAGGATAATTTTTTTGGGTACGGCGATCGATGATGATGTCGCAAATCTGGTTATTGCCCAGATGCTGTATCTAGAATCTGACGATCCCGACAAGGAAATATTCTTTTATCTTAATTCGCCCGGAGGCAATGTAAGTTCGGGAATGGCGATATATGATACCATGCAGTATATCAGACCTTCCGTATGCACAGTCTGCATGGGTCAGGCAGCAAGTATGGGGGCTTTGCTCCTTGCAGCCGGCGAGAAGGGAAGAAGAACGGCCCTTCCGCATTCGAGAATATTGATCCATCAGCCGCTTGGTGGATTTTATGGTCAGGCAACCGACGTAGATATACAGGCACGCGAGATCCTGCGTATGAAAGAAGAATTAAACGTGATTCTTGCAGATCTAACCAGCCAACCTCTTTCAAAGATACAGATGGACACTGAGAGGGATTACTATATGACGTGCGAACAGGCAAAGGAATATGGTATTATTGATGAGATCATCGTAAAGAGGCAAGGCCCGAACTGAGAAAGAGGTATTGCAGATGGTGAGAAAGAGCAAGGATAGTCAGGGCGGTCAAGGCATCTTATTCTGTTCGTTTTGCGGAAAAAATCAGAACGAGGTAAGAAAGCTGGTTGCCGGTCCGGCTGCATATATATGCGATGAATGCATTGAACTTTGCCGGTGCATAGTTGAAGAGGAATGTGAGCAGACAATTAGTGAAGATTTTCAGAAAGGCATACCAGAGCCCCGGAATATAAAGAAATTCCTCGATCAGTACGTAATAGGACAGGAAAGGCCCAAGAGGGTTCTTTCAGTGGCTGTTTACAATCACTACCGCCGGTTATTCTCGAATGTGGACCTGGATGGGGTGGAAATACAGAAAAGCAATATTTTATTGATCGGTCCTACGGGATCAGGGAAGACGCTTCTTGCGAAGACCCTGGCGAAGCTCCTCAATGTCCCGTTTACGATCGCCGATGCGACGACCCTGACAGAGGCGGGGTATGTGGGAGAAGATGTGGAAAACATCATACTCAGTCTTCTCCAGAATGCAGATTACGACGTTGAAAGAGCATCTAAGGGTATTGTATATATCGATGAAATTGACAAGATCGCAAAGAAATCGGGAAATCCTTCTATTACAAGGGATGTTTCAGGAGAAGGCGTGCAACAAGCCCTCCTGAAGATAATAGAGGGGACGCTGGCGAATGTTCCGCCAAAAGGAGGCAGAAAGCATCCGCAGCAGGAATTTATCCAAGTTGATACTACGAACATATTATTTGTCTGCGGTGGAGCCTTTAATGATCTTGAAGACATTATTTCGAAGAGACTCAGTGCGTCAAGCATGGGGTTTGGCGCCGATATCAAAAGCAAACGGCATAAGAAGATCGGCAATCTCTTATCGGAGGTTCAGCCGGAAGACCTTCTTAAATTCGGCATGATTCCGGAATTTATTGGACGTTTACCGGTAGTTGCCACACTGAACGAATTGGATCAGGAGGAACTGGTAAGGATATTAATCGAACCAAAGGACGCAATTACAAAACAATACAAAGTATTATTTGATCTCGAAAATGTTAAACTGAAATTTACAGACGGAGCCCTCCGAGCCATAGCTAAATTATCTGTTGAAAGGAAGTCAGGCGCACGGGGATTAAGATCGATTCTAGAAAATACGATGCTTGATATCATGTATGACTTACCTTCCAGAAATGATGTAAGGGAGTGTGTAATTACAGAAGACGTTGTTATGAACAAGGAAAAACCAATATTGATTTTTGAAACAAAATCCGAAACTGCATAAAAAGAGACTGAATTATGGGAAATAGAGATATGTTTGATTTTTTGAAGAATAGGGAAAACGATAGTGCGACAATGACAATTCCCCTATTGCCATTGAGAGACGTCGTCGTATTTCCACACATGATTGTGCCGCTTTTCGTAGGTAGAGAGCGATCCATTGCTGCACTTGAGTCGGCAATGAAAACTGAAAAAGGTATATTCATGGTAGCGCAGAAGAGCGCCCAAAAGGATGAACCAGCGGAAAGCGACATTCACAAAGTTGGTGCCATAGGGGTTATTATCCAGCTTTTAAGGCTTCCGGACGGGACAGTCAAGGTGCTGGTGGAAGGGAAGAAGCGGGGAATAATTAAGGAATATCTGGCAAATGAAGATTTTTTCCTGGTAAATGTTGAAGAGATCCAGGATCTTGATGACAGAAATCAGGTAAAGGCTGAAGCTTTAACGAGAAACATCCGGGAATCTTTTGAAAACTATGCAAAACTTGGTAAAAAAGTGCATATGGAGATGGTCAGCACGATTGCTTCCATAGACAGCCCTTCGAAATTGGCGGATGTCGTTGCATCTCATATAAGCCTCAAGCTTGATGAAAAGCAAAAACTATTGGAGATATTCAATGTCAATGAAAGACTTGAAGCCGTCTACGAGCTGATGCTCGGAGAGATCGAGATAATGGAGGTTGAAGAAAAGATAAAGCGACGGGTCAAGAAACAGATGGAGAAGACCCAGAAAGACTATTATCTCAACGAACAGATGCGAGCCATCCAGAAAGAAATGGGAGAGAAGGATGACTTCAGGAATGAAATAGCCGAACTCGAAAAAAGGCTGAAACAGAAAAAATTATCAGAAGAGGCACATAAGAAGGTCAGGCATGAGATTAAGAAACTGCAGATGATGGCTCCCATGTCTGCGGAAGCAACGGTGGTGAGGAATTACATTGACTGGCTCCTGGATATGCCTTGGGCCGAGAAGACGGAAAACAAGCATACACTCAAGGAATCTGAGGTAATCCTAGAGGAAGATCACTATGGTTTAAAACAAGTGAAGGAGCGGATTTTAGAATACTTGGCCGTTCAATCTCTTGTGAAGAAGAATAAAGGCCCCATACTTTGTTTTGTTGGCCCCCCGGGAGTCGGAAAGACTTCCGTGGCAAAATCCGTGGCTCGCGCAACAAATAGGAAGTTTGTCAGACTTTCTCTTGGTGGTGTCAGGGACGAAGCGGAGATTAGGGGACACAGGCGAACCTATATAGGGGCTTTGCCCGGCAAAATAATACAGCTGATAAAGAAGGCGGGATCGAATAATCCTGTATTCTGTCTGGATGAAGTGGATAAACTGAGTTCCGATTTCAGAGGGGATCCATCGGCGGCACTACTGGAGGTCCTTGACCCGGAACAGAATAATGTTTTCAATGATAATTATCTTGAGGTGGACTATGATCTGTCTGACGTGATGTTTATTACTACAGCTAATATTCTGCAACCAATACCGCCTGCCTTGCAAGATAGGATGGAGGTGATTCGCCTCGCCGGATATACTGAACCGGAAAAGTTGAACATCGCCAATAAATTTCTCGTCGCGAAAGAGATGGAGGCTAACGGTCTCACAAAGGATAACATAGGTTTTTCAGATGGAGCTTTGCTGGCTATTATCAGACAATATACGAGGGAGGCCGGCGTCCGCAACCTGGAAAGGGAGATTGCATCAGTTTGCAGAAAAATCGCCAAGGAAATAGCGACAAATGGCGCAGGCCGTAAAGTCAAGATCACTTCAAAATCGATGTCCAAATATCTGGGTGTACCGAAGTTCAGGCATGGAGAAACCGAAGGAAAGGACGAAATAGGTTTGTGTATAGGCCTGGCCTGGACTGAAGTCGGTGGAGAGCTCCTTTCCATAGAATCTTCCCTGATGAAGGGAACCGGGAAGATGGTAATGACTGGCAAACTGGGTGACGTAATGCAGGAATCCGTCCAGGCAGCCCTGACATACGTCCGCGCCAGGGCGGATAAATTCGGTCTTGATGAGAATTTTTACAAGGAGACGGATGTTCATGTGCATGTGCCCGAAGGCGCCATACCCAAAGATGGACCATCCGCGGGGATAGCCGTAGCCACTTCCATTGCCTCGGCTTTCATGAAGAGGAAAGTTCGCGGAGATCTGGCCATGACCGGGGAAATTACGCTCAGGGGCAGGGTATTACCTATAGGGGGACTGAAAGAAAAGCTGCTTGCGGCGCATCGCGGAAATTTGAAGACAGTAATTATTCCCAGGGATAACGAAAAGGATCTGGCAGATGTGCCGGCTAATGTTTTGAAGGCCATGGAAATTGTCAGTGTGGATCATATGGATGAGGTTATGAAAGTTGCCCTGGTTGCAGTCGACGAATTGCAAAGGCATGAGGAACGTGAGGAAGAAGCATCAGTGAGCCTGCCGTCTATTCAGATGACAGAAGCGATTCATCCTCTGGAACACCTCAATGCAAACGAAAAGCTGAACTAATTATTCCTTGACAACTGCGGGTACAGTTGTTAGAAAAAAAAGTTATAGGCGGGTAGCTCAGCCGGGAGAGCGCCACGCTTACACCGTGGAAGTCGCAGGTTCGAGTCCTGTTCCGCCTACCAAAGAAAAAATAGGTGAAGACCTACACTAAGTATTGGGTATCGACGAATAGATCAGAAAGGTTTTGAGAGTTAAAATTAATTATGTATTTTTGGGGCCGTAGTTAAGATGGTTATAACGCCGGCCTGTCACGCCGGAGGGCGTGGGTTCAAGTCCCATCGGCCCCGCCAAAAATAGAGAGGGGTTGACCATTAGGTTAACTCCTTTTTTGTTTCTGCTTACAAAAGACTTTCAAGTGAATTAAGAAAGGACCACGTGAAACACGAAGGCGACATAATTAGGCCACCGAGTGAGGCCAACAGCTTATTATTGCAAGTAACGGTGGGCTGTTCCCACAACAAGTGCATCTTTTGCCCTGCTTACAAGAAAAAGAAATTCAGAATAAAATCATACGATGAAATTCTGGAAGATATTTGTGAAGCCAGCCGTTGGCGTACCGTTGAGAAGGTGTTTCTTTGCGATGGTGATGCCCTTATTATACCTCAGGAAAGACTTGTTCAAATATTGCATTCGATACGCAACCATATCAAAGGTGTAAAAAGAGTGGGAACCTATGCAAATGCCAAGAGCATCTTGAGAAAGACGATTGACGAATTGGTTGAGTTAAGAGAGCTCGGTCTAGGGATCGTGTATCTTGGCATCGAAACCGGAAACGATGAATTGCTAAGGAAGATAAGAAAGGGGGTTACGGCTGCCCAGATGATCGAGGCCGGCCGCCGAATCAAAGAAGCCGGTATCGGGCTATCTGTTACTGTTATACTTGGTCTGGGAGGCAGCGAGCAGAATACGGAACATGCCAATGATACGGCAAGAATCCTAACTGATATAGATCCTGAATATGCAAGTGCCTTGACGCTTATGCTCATGCCCGGAACACCATTGTATTCGGAATACGAATCGGGAAATTTTACGCTGCCCGATAAGTTTGATTTGCTGAGAGAATTGGCCAGTATTATCGAAAAGGCCGATTTCAGCGGCTGTTACTTTACGTCAAATCATGCCTCAAATTATCTTCCCATAAAGGCGAGATTGCCATCAGAAAAGGAGAAGACTATAACTACGATATATAACACGATCAAGAAAAACGATGTGAAATCTCTGAGGCCGGAATATATGAGAGGCTTCTAATAGAAGGGATCCGGTTATTTTGGGTAATAAAATTCTCGCAAAAATCAGGAATTTTTTTTCTGCCGACGAACAGGCGCGACTGGAGGAGGAAATCCAGTCCATAATAGACGCCGGAGAAGAGAAGGGGCTCATCGATCAGCAGTCTGGCGAGATGATTCAAAGTATCCTTGAATTTCGGGACACCGTAGTCAGAGAGGTGATGATTCCGAGAACGGAAATGGTAGCTATCAGAAGCGATGCGACTATCGAAGAGATTCTTGAGCTTACCATTAAATTTGGACATACGAGGATGCCCGTGTATGCTGAAAATGTGGATAACATCGTCGGCATTCTGAATGTTAAAGACCTTCTAAAGTTTTGGTCAAGACCTGTAACGGAAACGGATATCCTGTCCAGCCTGCGAAAACCATATTACATTCCTGAAACAAAGAATACACATCATCTGCTCCATGAATTGAAGCAAAAGAAGTACCACATGGCAATTGTCATAGATGAGTATGGCGGGACCTCCGGCCTCGTCACTCTTGAAGACCTCATTGAGGAAATTGTTGGAGAAATCCATGACGAACATGACGCGAAAAAGGGCAGTATTGTAGAGTTAAACGATGGTTATACCCTAATTGACGGAAGGGTGGAGATTGAGGCTATTGAAGATTACTTGGGCGTGAAGTTTCAAGAAGGAAAATTTGAGACCCTCGGGGGATTCATTCTTAACCTGCTGAGAAAGATTCCCGTGACCGGAGAGGTTATTCATGTCGATAATCTGGAAATGATAATTGAATCAGCGGACGAGCGAAGCGTAAAAAAGGTCAAGTTAAAAAGGTTAGATGGATCCCAAGCACAGAGGGGAGGGGCAGTGATAAGAATTGAGAACGCAAAGCTTGAGGATAAATAGAAAAACATTATTTTTGAGTATTGCTTCGGGAATCCTCCTTTTTCTTTCCTTTCCCAAACACGGTGCGGGGATAATGGCCTGGGTGGCCTTGATTCCCCTCTTTTTTGCCCTCAGGGATACTGATGATATCCGGGATGGTTTGATCGTAGGCTTCATGGCAGGCCTTACATTCAACATAGGCATCATGTATTGGATTACATTTGTCGTTGTCCATTATGGACATTTCGGATATTCCATAGGCATCTTTCTCATGGTGCTTGTGGCAGCGTACTTGAGCATATACGTTGCTCTTTTTGCAGCGGGTGTTGTATATTTGTCAGGCAAAGGCATCTCCATGATTATCGCGGCGCCGGCCTTGTGGACGTGTCTGGAATATGGAAAATCTCATCTGTTGACGGGATTTCCCTGGGAGAACCTGGCTTATTCTCAACATCTTAACAGGCATCTGATTCAGGCAGTTGATATTACCGGTACATATGGAATCACGTTCATTATCATCCTCGTGAATGTAGTTATTTACGATGTCCTGAATGAGAGATTCAGAGGCAGGCGGGTAATGGGAGAAGTCGCTTTGTGCTGTATAGTCATACTTGGCATCTATTGTTACGGTTACATTCGCACGGGCCAAATAGAGGAGGTCTCGCAGGCAGCGGAAACGATGGATATTGCCGTTGTTCAAGGGAATATAGATCAAAGTGTTAAATGGAATCCCGACTTTCAGAATGATACAATCAGTGTGTATAAGAATCTCTCCCTAAGGAAAAGATCATCAGCACCGGGATTGACCGTGTGGCCGGAAACTGCAGCACCGTTCTTCTTCCAGGATACGAACAAGATGCAAAGTGAGATTCTGGATGTTGCCCGCATCTCGGAAGATTGGCTCCTCTTCGGCAGTCCAAGCTATCAGAGGGATTGTGATGGGGATGCAGGGTGTGTATCTTTTTTGAACAGTGCTTTTCTATTATCACCGCAAGGAAAGATTCTTGGGCGTTACGATAAGGTACATCTTGTCCCATATGGTGAATATGTGCCACTAAGAAAAATGTTTCCCTTTATCAACAAATTGGTCATCGGTGTGGGGGATTTCCGTTCAGGTGAAGGCTATAATCCTCTGACCATGAATGATCATAAGCTTGGCGTTCTGATCTGTTATGAGGGGATATTTCCCGAGGCAAGCAGGGCGTATAAAAAAATGGGGGCTGATTTGCTTGTGAATATTACAAATGATGCATGGTTTGGAAGGACTTCGGCGCCATATCAACATCTTTCCATGACCGTATTCAGGGCAGTGGAAAATCGCCTATATATAGTGAGGAGCGCAAATACAGGAATCAGTGCCATAATCGATCCTACAGGAAGGATCGTCGCGCAGACGGAATTGTTTGAAAGAACGGCCTTGAGATATGCGATAAAATTTATTAACAACAAGACATTCTACTCGGTATACGGGGATGTTTTTGTTCTAATTTGCATGACAACCTTAGTTTGTTGCATAATAATCAGTTTGAGGAGGAGAAATGTTGACGCTTACAGGAATCAATGAAAGCATGATGGAATTGAAAAGGAGAATAGATCATCTCGGAGAGTGTCTTTGACATCGCAGAAAAACAAAAGCACATCAAAGAACTGGAAAAAGCATCACTGAGTGAAAATTTCTGGAATGAACAGGATAAGGCACGTGAAACCCTGAAGGACAAGAATAAGCTGGAAATGATCGTCGATAACTGGAGAAAATTAAAGGATAACATCGATGATATAGAAATCCTGTTTGATCTGGCGCGCGAAGAAAGCGATGACCAAACTGTAGAAGAGATCGAAAAGGACTTAGACGGGCTTAAATCATCCGTAAGAGACGAAGAACTGAAACTTATGTTGGGGTCTCCGCAGGATGCAATGAATTCTATAATGACAATACATGCGGGCGCAGGGGGAACCGAGGCTCAGGACTGGGCGGAGATGCTGCTGCGCATGTATTTGCGATGGGCAGAGCGGAAAGGTTTCTCCACTACCATTATCGATTATCAACCAGGTGATGAAGCGGGTCTAAAGAGCGTTTCTATGACCATTGAAGGAGGCTATGCATATGGCTATGCCAAAGCGGAAATCGGCATACACAGGCTTGTACGCATATCGCCTTTCGATTCCGGAGCGCGCCGGCATACATCATTTGCTTCCGTTTTTGTCTATCCTGAGGTTAACGACGAGATAGTCGTGGAAATCGATGAAAAGGATCTTCGCATAGATACCTATAGGTCCACAGGCGCGGGAGGACAGCATGTCAATAAGACGGATTCTGCCGTCAGGATCACGCATCTGCCGACGGGGATAGTAGTGCAATGCCAGAATGAACGTTCTCAGCACAAGAACAAAGCTATGGCAATGAAATTCTTGAAGTCGCGTCTTTATGAAATGCAGCTTCAGGAACAAAAGAAGAAGATAGATGAACTGAATAAATCGAAAAAAGACATCGCCTGGGGCAGCCAGATAAGATCCTACATTCTTCACCCCTATAAATTAGTCAAGGATCATCGGACAAATCTTGAAGTTGGCAATGTGAATAGAGTTTTGGATGGTGACATCGATGACTTTATTGAAGCATATCTGTTGAATTAAAAGTATAATGAATCAGCAGAATATGATATAGGCGGCTTGCATCTTGCAGCTCTGATGCGAAGGTCGATAGTCGTATACAAAAAGAAAGGAGTTCATTGTGATGTCAAGAGAAAGCCGTTTTCTCCTGTCATTTATTTTCATATGCTTTCTTCTCTGCCAGATGTTTCCAATTAATAACGCTTACGGACAGATGAAGACTGGAGATGAACCTTCCCTTAGTGTCATAGGTCCGGAAAAATCAAAAGACAAAAACACGAAAGAAGCGTCCCCGTCGCTGAAGCATGTGCCTCTTTCGAATGGTGCAGCAAATGAACAGGAAAGAGAGAAGGGCAGGGACATAATGGAAGAAGCTCTTGAACTGCTCGACGAATCGCGAGAATACTGGGTCAAGGGTGATCTGGAAAATGCCTTAGATTTGCTCGATCAGGCTTATGCGCTGCTTCTTGATACGGATGGGGAGACTGATATTGCTCGCCAAAAAGATGACATTCGTCTCCTCATATCAAAGCAGATCCTTGCCATCTACTCATCGATGCACACTACGACAAGCGGTAAGCATAGTGAAATACCGCATGTCGTAAATTCGGATGTGGAGAAGGAAATCAGGCTCTTTCAAACTGTGGAAAGGGATTTTTTTATTCAGTCATACGAACGTTCCGCAATTTATCGTCCCATAATTTTGAGGGAGTTGAAAAAAGCAGGGTTGCCTGAGGAGCTGTCATGGCTTCCCCTCGTTGAAAGCGGATTCAAAATTCATGCCTTATCACGGGCACGCGCCCTCGGTCTATGGCAGTTTATTCCTTCTACGGGTTATAAGTTCGGCCTAAACCGCGACGAATGGGTCGATGAAAGATTGGATGTTGAAAAATCAACCAGGGCTGCCATTGACTATCTGAAGGAACTGCACGGTATGTTCGGCGACTGGCTTACAGTTCTGGCTGCATACAATTGTGGAGAAGGAAGGGTCCTCAAGGTCATATCGAGGCAACATATCAACTATTTCGACAGATTCTGGGACCTTTACCGTCAACTCCCTTATGAGACGGCGCGTTACGTACCCCGCTTCCTTGCGACCCTGCAAATAATAAAGAATCTTAAGAAGTACGGCTTTGATCTTAATGAGAGTCTTGAAAGGCAAAATACCTACCGCTATGAAACGGTGAAAACAGATAAATCCATGCGTCTGCAGGATATCGCACGCCACCTTGGAACCCCGGAGGAGACAATTACTACACTTAATTCGGAGCTGAGGCAAAATGTTACGCCTGATAAAGAATATAATCTCAAAGTGCCCCCGGGCATGGCTGAAAAATCTGCCAAGATCATGGATGAAATTCCTAAATATGAGAAACCACGGCAGGTATTTGTTCACTATAGAGCGAAACGGGGAGAGACAGTTGTTTCCATCGCACGAAAATATAGAACATCTGTAAGTGCGATAATGGCCTATAATAATGTATCTAGTAGAAAAAGGCTGGAAACCGGCCAGCGTTTGATCATACCTGTTCAGGGAACCGGTTATGCGAGGGCTAGATCAGCTCAACAATCAGACAAAGATGACATCCAGGTCAGCGGGGAAACGATCAAATACAGGGCAAAAAAAGGCGATACTCTGGTATCTGTCGCAAAACGCTTTGATACAACTGTTGATGATATTAGAAGGCTAAACAAATTCAAAAAGCGCAAGACTCTCAAAGGCGGCCAGGTCATCTTGATAAGTAACAAGAACGGAGAAAAACAACAGAGCAAAGTATCAGATAAGGAAACGCATAAGAAGCTTGCCAAGAGAAACAAAGAAGCAGCATCTAATGACGGTACGAAAACATACACAGTGCGAAATGGAGATAGCCTGGGTAAAATTGCAAAAAAAAATAGAATCAGTTTGGATAAAATCCTTGAAATGAATAAATTAGCCCGTGAAGATAATATACATCCGGGTCAGGTTATTATCCTGAAATGAGTTTACTGTCATTGAATCTCGTAACCTTTCAGCATATAGAATAGCTCCTGTTCCTTTCTCTTCATCTCTTGCGTTTTCTCCACACTTGCAGTCGAATGATCGTAATTGAGAAGATGAAGAACGCCGTGAATCATGAGGAATGCCAGCTCGTCATTAAATTCGATACCGGATTCCACGGCATCCTTGAAGGCTGTTTCCGCAGAAATTACAATGTCACCAAGGATGTCAGGATTGATATCCCCAAATTCCCCTTCAGTGAGAGAGAAGGCTAAGACATTTGTGGGATAATCTCTATTTAAGTAACGGCGGTTTATTTCCCTTATTTCCCTGTTGTCGACAAACAGTAGGCTAATTACCTTATTGCTGCAGTAAAGATACTTCATTATGGTACTCATTGCTCGTCGCACGCTACGCCGATCAACTCTTATTTTTTTCTGCCTGTTTTCTATTATAATTGGCATGGTTTTCTTTCTTACCGCCATTAAATTCCCGTATGACGGGATCAGCATAGTCACTTATTTGGTGGAAGATGCCGTTTAGAATCCTCGTGAAGTTCTCTGCAATTTTGTTCAGATCATGAAGGGTAATTTCGCATTCATCAAGTTGACCATCCATAAATCCTTTTTTCAATTCTTTCTCTCACAAGATTTCTGATTCTTGCCGGTGTTGGAGCTGACAACGCCCTTGATGAGGCTTCTACAACATCCGCGACGAGCACTAATCCCGTCTCCTTGCTCTGAAGCTTGGGTCCGGCATAGCGAAAATCGCAATCGGCCCGTACATCTCTGATAGCTATGGAGCCGACCTTATACTCTGGATATGAGAAGTGAAGTTGCGGTGCTAGTAGAAAGGACAGAATTGTACTTAAAAATATGGCGGAAGCCCATCTTTGAAGGGTTATCTTTCTTGCAAAGTCCAGCAACTGTTTTTGCTTCGCTTCCTTCTTGATGACTTGCGCAATCGTGGATAGTTTGAGATATTCTGGTATCATGAAGACAATTGTCTTTTGCTTTTCCTTTTTCCTCGATCCAAATGGTTGTACGCCCG
>PLLV01000023.1:4723-13099 GCA_003142295.1 Syntrophaceae bacterium | reverse complement strand
CCTGATTTTCCCGGATCCATACTTGTCTCTGCGCCCCTCGCTCCAGCGCCTTCTATTGTCCCGGTGATGTTCGAAGCCATAGACGTTAAGGCGTAACCGCCGAACTCGACAAATATAGTGGTGACAAATAGCGCTAACAGGATACTGGCTGTCAGTATGTAGCCATACACAGCGACAGCACGAGTTGTCGCTTCCGGCGTTGTCATTAAAGCGGTAAACCCGATGTTGTGTGATTGTACAAATGCATATTCGTTTAATGATAAAGTTAACAGCAATGTATGCAGAATAGCGTCGCAAATTCCCCAGCAGCAAAGGAAAACAAAAAACCCGATGATCATCTTCAAACCCCTGACGCTCAACGCGGTCGGGATAACCAGGCACAGGAAAGGCATCAAGCTGACAGCTATTGCCGTGAATACGCCCCTTGCCACGGGCATCCATTGCGGTATTGTCTGCCCGGCCCCTAACATGCTTTGCATCGCGTTGTAGGTCGCCATCGTCGATGATGCAGCAATCGGATCGATATCTCTTATAGTGCTGTCGAGCTTTTGCGCGATTTTGTTCTGTATCATAAAATTCTGGACAGTGGTGATATTGGCATTATTCATCAGCGCCGTTATATATTCATTCGTGATTGTCTGACAGCGTGCTATTTGATTCGGATCAGATTTATTAAATCCCTGTGACTGGCAAATGGACTGCATGAGGGTGTTCGATGTTACTGAGTTTTGTAAGTCACTCGAAATATTTGCCCATGCCTGGTCGCAAGTTGTTGGAGTACCATTGGGATTGGCGTCGTTATAATATAGCGTTGGTACAGCTGGATTTCCCGCCAGCGCCCATATAGTAGTGAATAGGTCACTTGAGTTCATAATGGCGTCCGGGGTGATGCTTGGATTCGGCTGCGAAAGTTCGAACATAAGGCAGTCCTTGTTATATTGATTCAGGCTCTTATCTAAGTTCTCCTGCATCGGGACTCCCTGCACTTCCAGATCGTACGCAGCTTGAAAAAGGTTGAAGCCCAACCCCTTGCCTCCGTCGGCATATGGTATCAGCGGTGATCCTGCTGTCGTCACTATGTCAACTACGTTCTTTTCTATAGTGGACATTATGTTTGCAACAAAAATAAGGCCATTTGGCACGCCGGGTACCTGCTTAAAAGTGTTCAACGTTTGATCATATATAGTTAGATTTCCATAACCGCTAAATACGATCAGCCATAGAAAGACTCCGATAAGTATCTGTGGCAGCCATGCGAAGAATGAGGCCTTGCCGGTCTTGTACCAGCTGACGAAGGCTCCTCCTATAACTATAAACCCTGAGACCAAAACTGCGGCTGTTATTAAACTGCCGTAACTGGTATCGCTGAATACCAGCGACATCATTTGCCATGCGGGTGCGACGATATTGATCGTGCCATATGTATAGTAATCGCCATCATATCCGAATACAGCAGAATCAAACAGAAAAAGAAGGACGGTTATAAAGGATGCAATTTTGACTGTTAATAATAACGTGAATTTTCGCATCCGGTTATCCTCTATCACGTAGATTTTGCATCGCCCTCCATCTTCTTAATATCGTTTTTCCTCGACTGATAAGGGCATCATAAAGATAGATAACTCCGCCTCCAATCAAAAAAATAGCTATCCAGAAAACGATATAATCCTCCCTATTTTTCAAGGGATGTGGAAATGCGAAAATTATAATCCTCACACCTATAAAAACGGCGACCATTCCCGCCACGACTAAATAAATCGTCTTAAACCACCATTTGAATGTTTTCCACTTTTTACCTTCGCTTATCCTCCGGCTCAGGAGGGCTTTCAATTTTCTTGACGTGCTGCTTTCATTTTCTTCTGGTGATTCTATCTTTTTCAAGCAGTCTATGGTCGCGCTCCAACGGCGCGTACATGCTTCATAAAGCAGTATCCATCCTAGGCCCAACGACATCAAACAAATTAAACTTGATGACTTGGGATTCCAGCCCAATACTTCGACTATCCATCTGACGTTCATAGTTACGAGCAGGCAGCAGAAACCCGCTCCCAGATAAAGTCCTGTTTGATACCACCATCTTGGCGAAGCCGCTTTATCAAGGATTTTAAATTCTCTGGCCGTTTTCCCGTTATGGATGGGTTGTTTGATATGGAAGCNNCTATCAACCATATAAACAAATATCTCGCCTCAAGAAGTATTCCACACTTAATGCTGTAAAGCATCAAGGGGATTCCGATCAACGCATATAAAGCTAGACAGAAAAGATTCTTTTTGCCGAGGGCTTTCAGTTTTTCGTCCCAAATTCTTCTTAAATAATGCACCATTATTTATATCTTTCGTTACCGGGGAAGAAACCTTCTTACAGATAAAGCTACAATCTCACGCTTCAAAGTTATTTCAGCAGGCTTTCAATCAAAGGCATGTTTGCTCCGGGTACATACCTTCCATTGACCCACATTACCGGCGTTCCTCTGACGCCTACTCTATTAGCATATGTCATGTGCTCGGCCAGCTTTGCCGCGGAAGTATCGTTAAATTTAATCGTCTTTACATCGGCTTTATCAAACTCACCTGCCATTACCTCATAGTAGGCTTTTCCAGGATCATTTTGGCTCAATACATACTTGGCCTTTGCCTCAGAATTGGGATGGATTTGTATCAATGGGAAAAAGAAGATGTATTGAGTAATATCAGCCGCTTTTGTCTTGAAAAAATCCGACACTTTCCTGCAGTAGGGACAATCCGGGTCGGTGAAGAGGACCACCGTTTTGGGACCATTTCCTATTTTTATGCCTTTATCAATAGGGATCTGCGCAAGCATTTTCGCAGATATTTCATTTCTTCTTTCCGCAGTCATGTTCTTCCCGTTTTTATCCAGGACTTCCCCGAAGATTATCAGAGTCGCCGTTGGATCGAAGTAAATTATATTTCCGCCTCCTTCAATTTCGTAAAGACCTGTAATGGGAGCCTTCCTGATATCGGTTCCACTGAAGTTCGGGAAGAGCTTTTTGAACATATCCATTACTTCGGCATCAGACATTTCCTTCTGTGCAACTTCATTTTTGTCTTTCGAAGATTCCTTGCCCGCAGCGTCTACCCCTGAGTATGCGAGAAGCATAGCCATGACAATTGCCAACAATATTCCTAAAGTCCTTTTGCTCATTATTTATCTCCTTCACCTTTAAATTTTGTTTCGAAAGCCTCGATTTCGACTCGCCGGTTAATATTGCTGAATTTCGAGATGTAGCCGTTCTCGCCTTCTCCTTTTACCGCCCATACTTTAATGCCATTTTTCTCAAGGTACTCTGCAACCGCTTTAGCTCTCGCCATTGCCCTGTCATCGTTTTTATTTTTCGTCCCGTTACTGTGGATGAATCCCCGCACCGCCACCTTTAGGCTGTCGCCAGAATCCTTCTTCATGTAAGGCAGTATGAACTGGTTGATCTGTTCCTTTTCGTTTTTTGTCAGACGATATTGGTTTGCATGAAAATATATAACCGCCTTGCCGAACACCGGTACCACTACACTTCGTGCCGCGTCGGTTTGTACCGGCGGTTTTGCCACTCTTTTCGCTTCGCAGCCCTTTTCTTTTTGTGGCGCGGATATCTCATTGCATTGTTTTATGTTCCTTGCTTCTTCCTCAACAACACCACTCACCTTTTCAGATGCTGAGTGTTCGGGCTCTTGGATGGAACGGGTCTTCTCCGTATTTCCTTCCGTTGTTCTTGCGGCCAATACTACCGTAAATTTTTTCGCCAGTGCTGGAAGGAGCGGCAACACATCTACCCCTTCTTTTTCGTTCATCACGAACATTTGTCCTTTACTGGTCACTTTAAATGTCCCGCCGTATTCATAACCATAAATACTCGGTACCACCATCTCTTGAGACCTTATGGCCTTACCCGGTGTTACGTCTTTACTNNGACGGAGGTTTTTCTTCAATTTCCAATTTGCGAGAAATGGTTCCCGCATTGGGGGTAAAATAAATGCTAAGGCTTAATCCTTCTGACGTGATATGTATGTTGATCCTGATATGCTTTGCTTCCGTGGTGACATCAACATATTGTCTTTTTTTGAGCATCTCCAGATGCAGTGGATTAGACAAGTTCCTCACTATTGCATCAATCTTTTTGCCGTTGCATCTACATGTCCGGTCTATATGTAGCTTCCCGTTTTTGCGGGAGACCCGCGGCTGTCTGCCGGTGATATGAATATCTGAATACTTTTCCCTCGAACTCTTAATAATCAATTCTTCAAACCATTTCATAATTACCACTGTGGTGAAACCTGATTTTTACCTCTGCATTGCGCGTCTTGCCACTGATGCGCCAAACCTGTTTGCAACCTGTCGATTTAAGGTATCTTGCATCTTTTCCCAGTTTGCCACTACGTTTTGTATCGTCAATAATTCTGCATAAACTGATTGTAGCTGCCCTCTTAAACTTTGCTGCCATGTCATTAAGTCATTCTGTAATTGTGTAGCGGCTGCAGTTACATTTGCAGGCATACTGCAACCGTTTGGATCGTTACTGGTTTGGCCCTGCACGGTGTGAGCGTATTGGAGCATCGCATAAAGGGTACCCTGAATGTCTCTGATAGCCCTGTACGCCATGGCCTTGGCAGTTACATCCGCAAGGGTAGCGATCATAAGGTCTTGAGTTTGTGTTCCAATGGATGCTTTAAGAACAAGAAGAACCGGCATCGGGTTATTATTAATAAAGGCCATTTGGACCGGATTATTTATTGAACCTTTGGATTGCAGGGTATTTGCGATGTCTTGTATATCATTTGTAACCACCTGCCTGAATGTGCTTGAACCGGTCGCTACAGGCACACATGAATCATTTAGACCCGGTCCCCTCACCTGCGCTTTTCCATCTATGACATCCTCCAGCGAACTCTCCGGATTGGAGCATATCGGTATTTTTACCACCTTTGCCTGGTCAGAAACCAAGTAATAATCCCCGATAGCGCCCCGCACTGCGTCTGTTATGTTTGTAGGTATTACTAGTTTCACGGCAAGGTTATTCAATAGAGAGCCTTTATTGGTGAATATATCCTGAAAATCCTGTGGGCATCCTTGCGTCATCACGTTTGCGCCGCCTGCTTTGCCGGTGCTCGTGTTAGCTGCATCTATTGCCGGAGAAGCGCCTAAATTACTAAGCAAATTATTCATACCTCCCCCCGCAGCCGTGAAGGACTCAGCCCAACCATGATACGAATCGTATAGGCCGTGATTGTTTTGGTAATCTGTCATGCGATCACTTGTCGCTTGATCGGTCACGAAGGCATCATCAATTTTGTCAGCGGCGAATGATACTATGGCCTTTCCCGCCTTGCAGCTATCCAGACCCGCGCTATTCAATTGATTCGCGATAGACTCTATGGACTTCATCGCTTTTGAACACTCTGGACATAATGTATCTAATGCCATATCAAANNCCTCCGCATCCCATACTTAGGGAGGGAGATGCTACGCTGACAGGATAGATCATGCTCGTCTGTGTGCGTGCGGAAAAACTTCCTGCCGTCCAATAGCCGCGCTCCTGGCCACTATAATACGACGGTCCGGATGACGTTTTTTGCGCGTACCAATTATCCAGCCAGCTTGCTGAACTCAACACGGGTGTTAGTGCAATGGCCAACACCATGTAAGTTATTAATAAAAGCCTAAGTGTTTCTCTTCTCATCTTTTGCAGCCTCACCTTCCGCGCGTTAGTATCGCCATTATGGCAGGAGTACGCCGCCCCTTTTATATATTACTTATTTTTTATCCCGTTTCAGACAATTGCGTCATAATTTTTATATTTTCGTGGTTCACCAACTTGACGCTGTCAGAGACCGTGAGGTTCCCATATACGAACCCGTCAAATACCTGCTCATAGTCAACAATAATCCCATTGATGCCTGACATCGGCGGCATTACATGACCCAATTCTGGTATATTCACACAATAACGTCCGCGTTTCGGAAAGATTTTTATTATTTTTCCTTCGTACTGATTTTTCAAATGGTAGACCCAAACTTCATCTCCAACACCATACGCTGGCTGAATGTTTTCTCTTGTAATCCACCTTTCTAAATCCGCATCATATGCTGAGATAAAATGGGCTTCTGCATAATGAAGGATTTCAGCGAGGTATATATCAGGATCATAGCCGCCAATTTTCTCCATTTCCCTCGCAATTTCAAATCCGCCCCAACTGCCACACCGTTTCATTGCCTCTATCAGGCATCCTTTCACCGTATCTTCGCATCCGTTTCTGTTTCCAAGCCAATTTACAACATCAGGGACAAGAGCCTCTGCAACAGCTTCTATGTAGTTTTCCCTTATTGCCGTAGGCCTGGATATTGGAATAGTGCTTAGATGATTCGTTTGAGTCATAAAATATATCTCCCTTCTTTTGAGCTTAATATTTTTGGTTGTTTCCTTTTCCTGTATTCATATTTGCAAGAGGATCCATTAGTCCGTCCTTCTGGAATTCATAGACGTTCCATTGCTCCGGCGTAATTTCCTTTTTAAGATACCTGATAGCCTTATAAATCGTAGCCTCTATTTCATCCAGGCTCACGACTCCTACCGATATGGTGATTGATTCGCCTGACGACCGCTGAACCAGAAGAAGAGTAGGTGTAGTAGAAACATTCCATAACGCTTTTGCGTCAGGATCCCGCGTTACGTCCACTCCCTTGACATCCCATTGGTATTTGTTTATGAAAAATTTCAGTATGCTTGATTGCTCGACGCAATAGCCGCAGTTCGGCGCATTGAAATATAGCAGCCCGAAATTCCCCTTTTCCTGTTTCAGGCGTGTCGAGATCGTTTCATGTTCCTCCCTATATAGCGCAGCCTTGCCTTTGTTTATTTTAGGGGCATCCTTATTCATGTTATATTCCGGGTGCATTTGCAGGTATGCCATCTCCGCGCTGGTAACAGCCAAAGACTTTCTTCTTGCAATATCTTTGAGGTATACCCATTCACCCATGATCTTATCGTCACCCGGGTACTGGACCATGCGTTTATGTGCCGCTTCGATCACTTCCCTAAATTTGTCGGGATGCATATTCCACAGTTCTTCCTGCGACATACTGGAGTCTGACGGTTCATTTTTTGACTCTGCCNNCAACCGTATGTGACGACATACTAATGATCATAGATATCAATATAATTAATGATAATATCTTTCTGATCATCGTTTACCCGTTATGTACTTGCCACTTCGCGTTCATGGGCGGTCGATTGACTGCCTGCGCCGGCCGATGATTCACGGTCTTTCTTCTTATTTACCCAGTTCTGGATTGCCTTGTAGTCGTTACCGACACCCCAGGATTTTTGGACTTTGTTCCTGTCAAGTTCTTCAACCAGTCGTTTCGTCTGATCCTCTCCGTATTCCCTTACTAGATCTTCATACTCACTTTTCCTCAGCCATACATAATGACCACACCTCTCTTTAACACCTCCGGCTAATTCATCTTTTACTATGTCGTCTTCAACCGCTTTAATAACCCAGTTCTTAATCGCCTGCATATCATCTTCATACTCTTTCCCTTGACCGACCTTAAAAGCATTAAGCCTCTGTATGATTCTCGCCGCTTTGTCTTGACCGTGACTACGAACGAGTCCGTCATACTGCTCCTGCGACACATATACATTGCTTGCATAGGCCATCTTATGCCCTACTTGACCGGACAACGTTGGCCATGTCCGTGGCCATGTCCGTTGACAGACAGGCATTGGGATGTTGTAATATAGATTGAGATGCGTGGCGGTTTCGGGGTATTCGTTTACGAAGGATCTCCAGAGATATGTCGCAATCTGTGCGTTTTCTGCTTCGATTTCTTGTTGAATCCCCCTTACTATTTCCTTCATCGTGCGAAACCGTTCCCGAACAAAAACAATGCTGCGTTCCTGATCGTATTCGATCCCCGGCAGCAGGTTCATTATTTCCAGCGCGTCAATCCTACGTGTATTTAATTTTGATTCTAACTCCGATAATGACATTTGATATATTCCCGACATGCTCTTCATAATCACTCGGTTTGCTCTCAGAAATATATATGCGACCCTTCTCTTGTCCTTAAGACTTAAAAATACCGGATCATCCCAAAATGCTATTTCTATTGTTACGTGATACATAATCTTTCCTTCCTATCACTACATCAACGGCGTTCCCGTTGTCTCCACCGTGCTTCTGTCTATGAAGCCCATATAGCGTGAATCATAGCTGTCTTTGTGTGCTCCCATGACGAACAGTTTGCCACCGGGAACTACCCCATTGAACAGAAACAGGCGCAATGGTTTTCCCAACAGCGACCTTTCTTTCGCCTCTCCGATGAAAATGCTATCGCAAAAGAATTTTCCGCCTTGGACTGTCA
>PLLV01000023.1:0-4701 GCA_003142295.1 Syntrophaceae bacterium | reverse complement strand
GGGGTAAGCCAAAACAGCCTGTGGTTCAGGGAAGGAGACACGGCATAGAATATTCTACCTGCTGCCCAATGGGACAGAAGAGTTATAGTGACCAGGACGGATAGGGCGACCATTGCACGTTTTATCTCATCTGGCTTCATTTCTACTTTTCCAAATTTAAAAGCTGGATATTTCGTAGANNATCCAGATTTTCCCCGATTTGCTTTTCAGTTATCTGATTATTCTGCAATGCCATTCTCTGTTTCGTCAGATATTCTTGAAGGTCGAAAGCCACGAGTTTCTGCGCATAATATCTGTCATAAACCATTATTGATGCCGTCGAAGACATAAACATCAGCAATATGATCATTACCCACCTCATCAGCCCTATTCCACAGTCACTCTTTTCCGCCTTGACTATGTTCTCCGTTTGCGTTGCATCTTTTTCCCCTGTGGATTCCTGAATATCTTCCTCAATGTTGTCATTGCTATCAATCAATCTATTCCCCTTAATTTCCTGTTAATCGCTTTCAGTGATTCTCGTTTTGTTTTATCCGCAAATAGTTCTGTTGCGGTTTCCAATGACGCATCCCCATAAATCAACCAAAACGGATGCTGCCCGGCTTTTGAAACATCCTTCTTTGATAAGGCATTTTCCTTTGATAAAACGCCTTGCACATACAGGATGGCGGGAGTACGGTCGATAGTGTAACGACGATACAGCATGGGATTTATCTGCACCGCAACTTTATAGCTCTCACACTTCCCCGTGCAGGCAGGGTCTCTTTTTATAATATTACTTATAAACTCCGTCGTGGGTTGAATTTTTTTCATGCCGCCGACAAAGCCGCGCAATACAAATTTTATGTTCGGGTCATCCAGAAAGGCGACGTCCTGGACATAATTTCTTATTGTCTTTACCGGCATCGAGGATGATATAAAAATGTATATCTGTTCATTTGATAACATGCCGGTTGTATCTGTTTTCATCGCATCCCTGTAATACTGCTTCCCTGTTTCGCCTGTCAGTGCCTTCTGTATCCGCTCCATTTCCGCTTTCAGTTTGCTCTGGAACTCTTCCGACTTATACTTCTCGAAGGTTTCCTTCGCCTTTTCTTCGCCTTGTTTCTTGTTCAGATTATCCGGAATAGTCGTTTTGCCCTGATAATCTTTCGCCCGGGTCATCACGTTACTGATGTCATCGGTATTCATCTCGATTTTCGTATTCTTCGCTTGATCGACGATTTCCATGGCCTGCTCCTGGATAGGCGTATCGGCAAAACAGGCGGATACGCACACGAGCAAAAATATTAAAGGCAATGCGATATATAGTTTAGAATACACAGCAGGTCCTCCTTCGGAAGACCATCCATACGAAATTCTCCTGGCTGACAAAAGGCGGGTTCATCGCCTCACCCCACAGTAGGGTTGTCTGCCCAAATGGATAGCACGTAAAATCTCGTATGGGCTTTGCTAATTGCACCCTGTAGTTATGCTTTACCCATATTGGAGTAGGGACACATAAGCATAAACTTATGCCTGTATCGCATTCAGAGATGTTGCGCAGCATCCAGAACTGCATTCTTGCCGCTGCCGTATTGCTTGCTTGCAGGGCATCGCTTTCCACAACATTCCCGGTTATTGGGTATATAGAGTTGCCCGATGCGTTGCACCAGAACATGGGGTCTGATGAATAGCCTCCTATCGTGCTCGCCGAGTCAACCATGCAGGCCTCTTGCGCTACCTGGTTAGCGAACAAGAGGCTTTCCGGCGATACGATAAAGCTAAGCAGATCGTTATTCCATAAAGGATCGACCTCCGACAGAAACGTTATGTCGAAACCGGATGTTTCTATACATGCGAAGTCGCTTAACAGCTCCAGCATGGTCCATACCGGGAATATGAACCAGTGCGCTTGTACGAATGTAAGGTATGTTTTCGTCGCTTCGTAAGACTGGTCTGTAGAGCCCGCACCGAATATCGTAGGCGATTCCAACCCGATACCCAGAGAAGGGAAACAAAACGGGTCTCGTACCGTTTCGGCAAACCTTGCAGGCTCCCACATTGATAGCGGGAGTCCTATTCTAACAAATATAGGGGGTGGAAAGGGACATTCGCAAATGGGCACATCAGCCGCTGACGGCAGGTTGTTAACAAAGGGGCCTTCAATAAGCGTAATCCCTGCAAACTCGATTGGGAATACGCATTCCCAGCATACATCTGTTATTGGGTTTAGTGGCAGCCCTGATTGGCATACCGCATGTGCAATCGACGGCGCATTTGTAATAATTGTCATTAATAATACTAATGCAATAAATGCCTTTTTCACCTTTTCTCCCTTTTCTTTACCTTTGTTATCCGCGCCTTCTCCTCTATGATGGGAACATATTCGGATATCTCCATGTATTTCCCTTTTTGTACAGCTACGGAAGGAACGTGTTCGATGCCAAGTCGTTCCGCAATGTTTCTTACCGCGTAATACGCCGGCCTTTTGAAATGCTTGCTTAGTTCGTAATAAGATCCGCCAGTCAGTACCAACGTGGTTTTCATATCTTTTATGTACGGTGAATTGTCGAACCATTCCACCTGCCTCCTGTCGGAGCCGTTTATAAATACCAGGACATACGGCATCGTTACATACTCCAATGGATTAAACGTGTACCCCTTCGGGTAAAGTGTGCCGCCCCTGCCGTCGGGGACGTCTATCTCGGTGGTATAGGTCATGTCACGCAAGAAGATACGGTTTTCCGTTGTGACCGGGATATCAGGCAACCCTTCTGGCCTGTATCCCTTAATTCTCTGTTCCGTCGCCTTTTTATTTATTTTGTCATCCCAGTTGATCTTTTTTGCCTGTTCCCCTATTTCAACAAGGGCGTCTTTTTCGGCGATGCCGTATGTCGCTCCGTATGTTCCCACTACTTCAGCTTTCACCGGATGCCCGGCTGCCAAAAATAAAATTATGATGATTGATCTTAATAACGCTTTCATTACTTATTGATATGCACGTTGTTGTAGTAGTTCGTAATGCCTTTTTTCATCGTGTTCGCTACCGACTGTTGAGATGTGGTCACAATGCCGTTCACGTATTCGCTTAAATCAATTTTAGAGAAATCCAGATGTTGAAACTCTTCCGGTGTAAAACCCCGGCAATCCGGATTTTCCGCGCTGCCAAATCCGCGTTGAAACGTTTGAAGCTGAGGCCTCCCCTGTTCCTGGATAATCCTTCCCAACTGCGAATTGAAGCAGCAATACACGCTTGCGCTCTGGACGCATCCGACGAGCCACCAGTCCTCCTGGCAGTAATCGCCTATGTAATGGCATTGCTTTTTAGCTATTTGCTGCACTGTCATTGCTTCCTGAGTTCCGCATCGGCTCTGGATAAACCAGAGGCTCCCCGGATTCGTATCGCAGCAGTTGAAATAAAGGGTGCTTATTCCCGGAGGCCGGCATTGGCTTGGTTTGCCATTAAAAATATAAATCTGGCCCAGGCATTTTCCCGTAGACGGATCAACCTTCCCGTCATTCTGATATGAGGTTGTATTCGCGTTATTNNGGATTAGGAAGACAAGTATACTGCGAACCATAAGGACAAACATAAATGCCGGTAGCTGAAGTGTAACAGACATTGTTGGCGCTGTCGTAAGTCTGCCCGTTTGAGCATTGCGCCGTTCCTGCAATTTGGCACATGTTGTCAGTGGTGTTCAGTGATCCGCCGACCGGGCAGGTCGCTGGCTGGTAACAGATCGATCCGGAAAGTGACCAGTTCGCAGGACATGAATATGCCTGCTTGCTTGGCGGATAAGTTGCCGCCGATATACTGATACTCGTCCATGTCGCCCAGACACACTGATCGTGAAAGCTAAGACCCGAGGCGTCGTCCAGGGGACAACTAAGCGAACGTGTAGATCCGCTTACTACGGCAGGTGAAAAAGTCAGGGCCCCGAGGTACATTGGCGTACCTCCACAACCACCGGTACAGCCAAATTCATCACAGCTCCAGGGGGTCTTGGGGACTGCATAAACAAGGAGCTGGTTGCCGCTTCCCACAAGATAAGTGATGCATGCCGACTCCGCTCCGCCATTTGCATCGCCCGAACAGGTTGCGCCAGTTATTGTCCAGCTTCGGTTGTAACCCCCGGAATTAGCCGTCAGGTACATGCCGGACCCGCTGCAGTACAGCCTGTAGGCGCCATTATAAAACCAATACGAGGAAGACTGATTCGGGCTGACTGAGACGGGCGGGCCAATGCATATATCCTGTGCAGGGCTGTACTGTCCCCCCAATGAGCATATGTAAGTAACCGTCGCAGATTGCTCGCACCTCTTTGTTACAGTATTAAATGCGCCTCCGTTTGGACACTGCGGAGCCGCCCGGCAGACACTTCCACTCAAAGTATAGCCCGTAGGGCAGCTATACCCCGATNNTTGCTGAATCTCGTTTTGTTCTATGGTTCCATCTCCATTCAGGTCTTTAGCGCATACCTGAACGCCGGATGGGAACTGTCCGCCTACCGTGTCATCAATGCAGGATATATTCGAACAGAAGTATCCGCTGCCAGTGTTGCCGCAAGGGTACTGCGTGCCCAGAGGGCATGAGTAAGACGTGCCGGCTATATTAATTGTGCCGGCTGACGAAACAGAGAAATTGTTACCGCTGCAGTTCATACCGGTGAATGTCAATATCGTTCCTGAAGCATTCACGGAAAGCAGCCCGTTTGAAGC
>PLLV01000081.1 GCA_003142295.1 Syntrophaceae bacterium | reverse complement strand
TATATATTTCCGGAAGACGTAGTAACAAAAACCGCGGTAATCAAGGTAGTGATTGCGCGTGTAACAGGGAAGCAAGCATAAACATATGGGAGACGCCGATGCTATCGAAAGGCGGAGATACAGCCAATGCGCTTGTGGTCTTTACATCCCGAATACCTTGACGCGAGGGGACTCGTTGCTCTCTGGCGGGAAGGCCTGCTTGCCCGAAAGGTCTTGCAAGACCAGACAAAAGGCTATAAGAATCATCCTCAGGTGGATAGATTTTATGCTCATTTACAGCCTACGGTTGCGATAGATTGTTATCTTTGGTACGTTTACGAGGAAGCCGTCAGACGCGGATACCATTTTGATGTGGGCAAGATTGGTCCCAAGCAACGATGTTCGAAAATCCCCGTTTCAGACAGACAACTCAAATATGAGTTGAATCATCTCAAGACGAAGTTGAGGTTGCGGGATTTGTCACGATACAAGAAAATTCTTGCAGTCAAGAAACCGCGGGCTCACCCACTCTTCAAGGAAGCGAAGGGCGGAATCGAATCTTGGGAGAGAAAGTGAAAATATAACTTCGCAGGTGAAATGAGGAGGAACATTATGAGCACTGGCGACAAAACGTGGGAGACCAAAAAGTGGCAGATGATACAAAAACGTTTGGGCTATACTGAGGAAGAGATGAAAATATTTCGGGATAATCCGCGGAATGAAGATATCTTATCCATGGTGCCGGAGCTGATGAATAAGACAATCATTGCAGAAGTGGTAGACTCGCACGGATGCAACAGCCAGCACAAGGTCGGTGATAGGTTTTACTTTGACAGCGCGGGAAACCTTCTAACGGCACTCTCTCCGAAAAGGATATGCATCTATGCGTTGAGTGTGATTATGCCACAGATTTTTACGGCAACCGAGTTTCTTTACGCAGGCGCTGATCCGAATGAGATGAGATTCAAGCGGGCCGGGTGCTTTGATGTCGGTGTAGCATGCGGGGGGTGGGGCCGCATCGTCCTCGAATTAAAGGTGGAAGATCGCAAGAAAGCCTGACGGGTATTCTTGCTGAACCGTTCAACCCCATTTTATTTGCAAATCTTCATCTTGACTATTGTTGCATTTGGCAGTACTGTTAAACGTAGTCTAGGGGGTAATAATGACCAAGATTCCCAACATCATACCGATTACCGATCTTCGCCAGGCGGCGTCATCCGTGCTGAAACGCGTGAAATCCTCACGACAACCCGTTGTCATCACGCAAAGGGGAAGAGCCGCCGCGGTTGTGGTCAGCATGGAGGCCTACGAAAAATCGCAAAAAGAAATGGAAATTCTGCGTCTTCTCGCCCGCGGTGAAACGGAGATCGAAACAGGCAAGGGTTATGATCTAAGTCATGTCCTTGCAGATGCGGATGCCTTGTTGAAATAGGAGGATTGTTTGAGAGTTCTCTTTACTCCTTCCGGACGTAACCATTTTCTCGCGGCTATCACCTTCATCGATAGTGAAGGTCCATCTGCGGCAGTTGCATTCCGAAAGAAGGCAGAAAAGACCTTGTCGCGCCTTAAAAGGTTTCCCCGCTCCGGTACGGCATTGCCGGAATTTCCTGATCTCCCCTTCCGGGAAGTGGCGATTGCGCCATGCCGGTTTATCTACCGCGTGAAACAGAAAACCGTCTGGATAGTCGCAGTCTGGCACAGTGCCCGACTTCCGAAGAAGCCAACCGAAAAAGAGATAGCTTAGCCATTCATCATCTCTGTATTGAAATCCCTTCAAGATCCAGCCAGCACTTGTATGAATACATGCCGGCAAGTGCCTTTACGGCTCGCTCCGGTGTCAGGAAAGACACCCCTTTGTATTGACTCCCCTCGACCTCCTTAATAGTACGGGCATTTTCATCGGAAAGAAGGCAAACCCCCAGAACTGGTTTGCCATACTTCTCCATCAGGCGAACCACGTGTTCACTGTAACTGAGTTCGAAATTAGCCACCCGACGAACAATTTCTGCTAAAACCTTACGGTCACAGGTCTGATCAGCCAGATGAGAGGATTCGATCATTCGCTTTACAAATACTAACCTGCCAAGGATGCCGAGGTGAATTGCCGCATCACACCCATCCCACTTCAGCAGTTCTTCGATGAGTATCATGGGAACGGAGAGATCCATCTCTGCAACCAGGTCGACGGGATTAGATCGGCTCCAATATGGAGGAAGAACTTTATCGATCCGCGATATTATATGAGATGAAAGTTCAGGCACTTCCAGCCCATATTCCACGCACAGGTCGGCTGTAACCACCCCCCAGCCTCCACCCAGGGTCATTATTGCCACCCTCTTGCCCTGTGGTAACGGGAGCGACGAAAATGCAGCAGAGAGATCGAGGAGGTCCATGGAGGTCTCTCCCAGAACGACTCCTGCCTGGCGGCACGCGGCCTTGAAGACTTCAATATTGGACGCTAATGCGCCTGTATGACTGGCGGCGGCGCGGTTACCCGCGCGTGTGCGACCGCCCTTAAGCATAAGAACCGGCTTTTTTCGGGAGACCCTCTTGGTTGACTCAAAAAACCGTCTGCCATCTTTGGGGCTTTCTACGTATAATACGACTGTTTTTGTCAAGGCATCAGTTTCGAAGAATTCCATGTAGTCTTCAATCGTGATCATCGCCTCATTTCCGGATCCGATGAACGCCCGTATCCCGATCCCCTCACTCTCGGCAAACATCAATAGCTGTGTCCCGAGATTACCCGATTGAGCAACCAGCGCCGTTGAGCCTGGCTTTGGCCGCACGTGCTGATATAGGCAGAATAAATTTTCATGAGGATTGCATATCCCCATTGTGTTGGGCCCGAGAATTGTAATTCCGGCCTCACGCGC
>PLLV01000201.1 GCA_003142295.1 Syntrophaceae bacterium | reverse complement strand
TCCATTTATTTACATTCAGATTTTTCATACAGAATGTCCGTCCTTTCCTTCAAAAGAATAAGCCTTCATCTCATGTTGAGCTGGGCCGTAATGTCCTCTTCCGTCAGTTGATCCTGGAATATCTTCTTTAGCTCCCGGCATCGGGCTTCCTCTTTTCGGTAGATGACGCCGATAGGAATCTTTTCGCCCAAGAGATCGGCCGTCTTCAGGTTTTGACCTGCCCCAATTATTTGTAGCACATTCAGAGTTAGAATTCTGCCGTTGAGTTCCTACTTGTCTATGGGAGTCGTTTCTATTTATTTCCAATTATAATGTAGCATAGAAGAGCAAAACAGAAAAACCAACATTACAGGAAGCAAAGAGATAATACGTCTCTTGCATAATGGCTTATCTATAGCTGGCATTTAGGCCTGATCACAGCTAACGAATCTTCACCATCCAATTTCTCATTTTATTAAATGTTATTTAACGCTTCTTTAAAAAACCCCCACCTTTCAGGGGTCTGAAGCGCTGTCCCAAAATCATTTCAATTCATAATAGCTTGGTATAATCACGATGTTATAAAATTCATCCCCTAAGCTCGCAAAGTTGGCATGGATAATGCGGTAATACAAGTCAAAACAAATTAACTACAAAGGAGAAAACAGATCATGAAAAAGACACTTAAAACATTAGTCCTTGCGATATTTGTGGTGCTAGGGACGGCTACCTTCGGCTTTGCTGAGTATGCAGTATCAGGCGTGAGCGAATTCCCCTATTTTCAACTTGGATGTTTGATTGTCGGCGGGATGACGATCATCTCTCTGAAGCAAAAGTATCCGAGGTTTTATGCCGGTGAGCTGATGGGCGTATTCACGATGTATACAATTCTCGTTGCCCTGTGCACGGCTCCGGTTTTCAATGCCATTAAGAACTTTGTAAGCTAAGAAGACCATCATACCGGTTTTCATGCCGGTATGGTGATCAACCCTGAAGGGAAAGGAGGTTAAGGCCATGTTAGCGACTCACAAGACACACCAAGACCGCAAAATGTACAGAGCGATTTTTATGCTGAGTTCATGGGGGTTTGTGATTGTGATTGCCTCTTTCCTCTTCCTCTATGCGGGACATAAGCTGGACGAGCTTCTGGGTACTTCTCCCAACTTTATGTTCGGATTATTTTTCCTGGCCATATTTGCCTGTATCGGCAGGCTATATCAGGATGCCTGGTTGAGGAGAAAGGATTTTTGAAATCATCCTTCTCATGTAAAACATAAGAGATCTTTTCATGATTCGTTGTCCTCTTAAGCCCATCACAGAACAGTTCATGAATATCATTTTTTCCAGGTAATAATACCATTACTTACGAGTTGAAATCCAGCATCTTCGCCGAGGTCGACGATTTACTGCTTTCAGGAAGGAAGAAATAACTAGTTTTGAATTTTTTAATAGTTCAAATCTTAACTCTTGTAAATATTATGACCTCTACTCGTTATTTATATGCAATATTATCAATAAGTTATAATGCAAAGCATCGGGTTCCGTATCTCTGTTCTGCAATGATCCAAACACCTTTTGCCATTTTTCATTCCTCCAATATAAAAGACCTATATGGCCTTCGCCTCTTCCCTGAGCAGCTTAACAAGCTCTCTGGCCTTGGCTGCGGGGTCATCCCCTGAGATAATCTTTCCCGGAGGTTTGGCCGGAGGCGGCGTGATCCTGAGTACCTTTGCCTTGACATCCATGAAGACACCCAACGCTGCCGCGTCCTTGACCTCAACAGGTTTCTTCCTGGATTTCAAAATTCCCGGAAGGGATGCGAAGCGCGGCTCATTCAATCCCTTGTCGGCTGTAACCACGCATGGCAGGGGACTCTCTATGAGGAGCTGGGCGCCTTCGACGGGCCTTACCACCTTGATGGAATTGCCTTCAACATCAACCTTTGTTGCAAACGTCACCTGGGGGATATCAAGAAGCGCGGCCAGTATCGCACCCACCTGGCCGGAGTCGTCGTCAATGGCCCGCTGCCCGCAGAAGATGATATCGTAGGGAATAGTCTTAATGGCGGCGGCCAGGGCTGTTGCCGTCATGTAGGCGTCCGCGCCGTCGAAGACGGGGTCATTGATATAGATCGCCCTGTCGGCGCCCATGGCCATGGCCGTTCTGATAGCGTTCATTGCCCTTGCCGGACCCAGTGAAACGATGGTAACTTCTCCGCCAAACTTCTCCTTCATTCTCAGGGCCTCTTCAACGCCGAACTCGTCATAGGGATTCATGACCCATTCGATACCGGTTTCATCGATCCCTGATCCGTCCGGTTTCACCCTGATCGTGGTATCCGTGTTCGGAACCTGTTTGATGCATGCAACAATATTCACGTCTTCGTTCCCGGTTACTTGATAACCTCGAATCCTACCTCCCTCATCAGTTCATCGACCGTCATCAAATACTTCGCCAGGATCTGCATTTCCAGAAGACCTGATGAGACTCTCTTGCGAACCATCTCTTTCTTTACAGGCGGTTCACCGAAATACATTTTAAGGTCTTTCAACGCTTCTTGTTTTGCTTTCTTACTCAAATTTATCAATTGCAATTCCTTCATTAATTCAATAGGCGTCAAACCGTATTTCATGAGTGACTGTTCTTCAAAAAGACCGGACGTAAGATGATACCTAACATGTTCGCTATCGTATGGCGGTTTGCCAAAATACATCTCAATGTCTTTTAAGGCTTGATCTTTCATTTTCGCTGATAATTTTTTCATCTAAAAAGCTCCTTTCTACCTGGCCAAAGTTGTGAACAAATTTCCTCATACCTCTCGACATTTATACCTAAGCACTACACCTTAAGTCGGCGGTGTGCAAGACGTAAATATTGATAGTGTTATAAATGATATGCACTGAAGTGTAAAATAGATAAGAATATGAAGTGTGAATTACAACTTGAAATATTGAATAATTTATCAAAAACTATCAACGGAAGATTACAGGAAGTTGGTGTTTACTCTGTCGGAAGAAGTTTATTGCTCAGGTTCATTCGTCTGACCAGAGTTTCAAAGTATCTCGACTTCAATTGGCGGTTTGCCATTGATTGTTTAACGGGAGGGAGCTTAAGGATGACACCAAGAATAGCCGCCATTGCCCTATGGCTGAAAAGAGCCCGATTATCGAAAATGAGATTCTGTAGTTTCCCTCTTTCAATGGCCATTACAACAGCCAGATGAACGGAACTAAGTGGTGTTATGACTCGTTGGGAACGTAGTTTTAATGCAATGTGATTTCCCTGACAGACCCTTACACACAGACCACAACCCAGGCATGTTTCCTCACGCAATTGGGCTTTTTTATTTTTAGGATTGCGGGGATCGTTAGCCGAAACAAGGCTCATGGCTTCCACGGGGCAAACGTTGACACAATGACCGCAACCCGTACAGCCTCCTTCCTGAATCTCCGGCAGAAAATTTGTAGTGTGAACAGGATGCAGAAGGCCAAAACGCCTGGCGGCAATCATAGCCTCACAGCAGCAGCCACAGCAGTTGCAGATGAAATTTACTTTTTCACGGAGATTCGAACCGAACTGAACCAGCTTTTGATCATAAGCGACGTTGAGCAAATCCAGACATTCCTGCGTACTAACCGACCGGGCATGACCGTGCTTGATCAAAGACTGCGCAGCCACGTTAAAGGTCATGCAGATCTCCTTCGGTGCATTGCAATCCCGGTCGAGATGCTGCATTTTATGACGGCAATAACAGATGCTGATGCCCCTGTATGATGCCGTTTTTATGACCTCTGTGGCCCGTTCATAATCCAGAACACACAGGCTGATTTCACCGGAAAGTACCGGTTCGTGCACGAAAACCCTGCCTATGTGGGTCTCTCCCTCTGTAAATAGGGCTTTTATAAAATCCTCTTCCACATTGAGATACTGATAGAAAAGTTCGCTTAATGTTTTCTGGTCAATATCTTTCCGGAGTCGCATGAGAGAAAACTCAAAAAAACCCGCCATAGGCGGTGGTAGGACATAGGCTTGCTTTCCATTTTCCTCCATATCGAGAAGAATTGCTCGATCTGCAAGGTCATCTAAAATCTTCTGAGCATCCGATGTCTTCATCTTCCAAATACGGGCAGCCTTCTCCACCGTGAATGGTTTTATTGGAAGAAGAGATACAAGGGCAGCATCTTTTTCGCTGAAGAGAACCTTCAGGATTTTATAGAGAGTATCCGATGGGGGTGCCCCCTGTGGAAAACGATTAATACGATCTACCAGAGCTGTATAGCCCGACTTTACCAAGTGATGGGTCATGGCATCCTCGATTTTGTCAGCGTCCTGATTTATAAGACTCAATCAATGAAGATATGACTGTTATTAGCCCCCAGAACATGTATCACATTTTTATTTAGAGTTCTGCGGTTTTTTGGTTATTTCCATTTGAAATGATGTATGGAGAGGCTAAATCAGCAAAGCAAGAGTACAGGAAGGAGTGCTTTAACCTGTATGAAAATGGAGGTATCACCTAAAAATCTTCGGGGCTTGTATTTAAGAAAGACTGAAGATTAAAGTTTGAAACTAATATTAACGTTGTTAACACTTAGACGTCACTCCCACGAAGCTTGTCCTCGACTACGATCGGGGAGTGGAAATCCAAGTGTTAGTTGAAAGATTCCCCGACTCTGCGAGGGCAGCATCCGGATGCTCATCAAGCCTGTCCCGGCAGGCAATAAGCAGGGAACAAACATATAACCCCCATCTTTTGCGACAGGATAATACCGTGATTACTAAACCTGACATCGGTACCCACTACGGTCTGTAGCCAAATTGTCTTGACATATAAGAACACGTTCAAATATACTTCCCCCGCTCAAAAGGCGGCTCTTATCAATCATTTTGATCAATTCGATAATATGCCTATGGGAACTTGCACAAAGTTCAATCCTGAAATTACATCTTTCCAGTCCGAGAGAGAGGCATTGAGGAATTTTTTATGTCAATGAAAGATAAAAAAACAAAATTACGCCATGCTTGTGTTCTTGTAGTTATAGCCTTTAGCTCGATCTCTTTCCTTATATCGGGCTGCAATAGAGAACAAAAAGGCAACAATCCAACCCCACCCACCGTGCAAGTTGCAAACGTCGCCCAGAAAGATGTCCCAATGTATTCTGAATGGATCGGCACTACTGACGGCATGGTAAATGCCGTGATCCGTGCCCAGGTTCAGGGTTACCTTATAAAACAAAACTACCATGAAGGCGATTTCGTCAGGAAGGGGCAGATCCTCTTCGAGATTGATCAGCGCACTTTTCAGGCTGCCCTTGATCAGGCTAAAGGGCAACTGGGCGAGCAGAAGGCGCGGTGGTCGACGGCCAAGGCAAATCTGACCAGAATTATACCGCTCGCGGAACAAAATGCCGTCAGCAAAAAAGACCTGGATGATGCTACAGGGCAGGAACAGGCAGCTCATGCTGCAGTGATTTCTGCAGAGGCAGTGGTTGAGAAAGCCAGGCTGGACATTGACTTCACAAAGATCGTTTCCCCTATTGGCGGCATCGCCGGCATCGCCAAGACACAGATCGGGAACCTGGTCGGCCCTGGAGTGATAGAGGAACTGACAACGGTCTCCACAGTGGACCCTATCAAGGTCTATATTTCCGTTGGCGAGCAGGAATATCTCATAGCTACGGGCAAAGGCCGGAACGGTTTTAAAGACAACCCTCTGGAGATGATCCTCTCCGATGGAAGTGTTTATCCTCATAAGGGGAAGTTCACCCTTGCCGACCGCCAGGTGGACGTAAAGACAGGAACCATCAGGGTGGCAGCCATCTTCAAGAATCCCGGTAATAATCTGCGCCCCGGGCAATTTGCCAAGATTCGCGCCAGGATCAAGATCAAAAACGCACTGCTGGTACCCCAGCGGGCGGTCATGGAGCTTCAGGGCAGTTATCGGATTGCAGTGGTGGATGCGAATAACAAAGTGGAGATACGGCCCGTCAAAGTGGCTGAACGTGTTGATGACATGTGGGTAATTGATGAAGGGCTGAAGGCCGGAGAGCGGGTCGTGGCGGAAGGCGTCCAGAAGGTCAGGGATGGTGTAACCGTAAATCCGACCCCCTATGGAGCCGTACCTCCAGCGACCAACCAGGCGAAAAAGGCCGAGGCAACGCCGCCGGCCCAACCCCAGGCGGAGAAGAGGTAGAGCGGCGTGGCGAAGTTTTTTATTAACCGTCCCATCGTTGCCATGGTCATATCGATCATGTTTGTCATTCTCGGAACCGTTGCGCTCGTGCAATTGCCCGTCTCGCAATTTCCTGAAATAGTCCCGCCGGAGATCCAGATCAACACCATGTATGTAGGCGCCGACGCGTTGACGGTGGAGCAGTCTGTTGCCACCCCCATCGAGCAGCAGCTGAGCGGTGTGGACAACATGAATTACATGTTCTCCCTGAACTCCAACATCGGCATAATGAGGCTCATCATATCCTTTGACGTCTCGACCAATCCGAATACAGACCAGGTCCTCACTCAGATACGGCAGAATCAGGCCGAGCCGATGCTTCCGATGGACGTGCGCAATTACGGAGTCACGGTCCAGAAATCCAGGTTTGCACCGTTGATGATGTTCTCCCTGTATTCACCGAATGAAACACACGATGCCGCTTTTCTTGCAAATTACGCATACATCAATCTCAGCGACCAGTTGCTCCGCGTCCCAGGCATCGCCATGGTTTCGATCTTCGGGGCAGGCCAGTACTCCATACGCATCTGGGTCAAACCCGATACCCTGGCAAAACTCAGCATCACAGTCCCTCAGGTCATCGATGCCATCCAGAAGCAGAATACGGTAAATCCGGCCGGGCAGATCGGCGCTGAGCCTTCGCCTCCCGGGCAGGAATTTACTTATGCGGTCCGCGCCCAGGGACGCCTCATCTCCGAGCAGGAATTCGGCCAGATCATTATCCGGGCAAACCCGGACGGATCTATTGTCCGCCTGAAAGACGTAGCCCGCATTGATCTGGGGACGCAGGTTTATAACATCAGGGGCAGGCTGAACGGCAAGCCTGCCGCCAATATCGCCCTATACCAGTTGCCCGGGACGAATGCGATAGCGGCTGCCCAAGGCGCGAGAAAGGTAATGGAGGAGGCCAGGGATCGCTTTCCCGCCGATTTGGACTATGCGCTCGGTCTCGACACGACAAGGGCAATCACCGAAGGAATAAATGAGATTGTCAAGACGCTCTTCATCGCCATAATCCTCGTCATCATCGTCGTTTTTATATTTCTGCAGGGCTGGAGGCCGACCCTCATTCCAACAGTTGCAGTTCCGGTCTCCCTCGTAGGCACGTTTGCCTTCTTCCCCTTTCTCGGCTTCTCAATTAATACCCTGTCCATCTTCGGCCTGGTTCTCGCCATAGGACTGGTTGTGGATAACGCCATCATCGTGGTGGAGGCAGTGGAACGGCACATGGATGAAGGGATGGCCCCGAAAGAGGCGGCGCTCAAGACAATGGAAGAAGTATCAGGGCCGATGATAGCCATCGCGCTGGTCCTGTCCGCTGTTTTCATCCCGACAATTTTTATACCGGGGATTACGGGCCGTCTCTACCAGCAGTTTGCCGCGACAATCGCCATCTCGGTTCTCATCTCGACATTCAATGCGCTGTCCTTAAGCCCGGCCTTGTGCGCACTCTTGCTCAAGCCGAAGTCGGATTCGCAGGGACCGCTGGGGAAATTCTATAGCCTTTTCAACCGCGCCTTTGGCCGTGCCACCAACGGCTATGTCTCCTTCTCGGGCACACTCATCCGAAAGAGCGTCCTCAGCCTTGTATTCCTTGCCGGGATCACGGTCGTTTCCGGCGGCATCGGCAAGGCGATTCCCGCGGGCTTCCTGCCGGAAGAAGATCAGGGATACATGTTCATTAATCTGGCCCTGCCCGATGCAGCCTCTCTGCAGCGTACCGACGCGGCATGCAAAAAGATCGAGGAGATCCTTGCAAACACGCCCGGAGTGAAATACTACACGACTGTCGTCGGCGTGAGCCTGCTGAGCATCGTGCAGAACACCTACAGCGGGTTCTTCTTTGTGAATTTGAAAGAGTGGAAATATCGGGAAAAGCCCGAGGAGCAATACGAGGCCATCATGGCCCATCTCAATCGGGAGCTTGGCAAATTGCCGGAAGGGATTGCCTTTGCCTTTTCACCCCCGGCCATCCCGGGAATCGGCACCGCAGGCGGTGTGACTCTCGTCCTTGAGGACAGGGCCGGCAAGGATATTCCCTACCTCGCTGAGAACGTGAATAAATTTCTCGAGGCTGCGCGCCAGAGGCCGGAGCTGGAGCGCGTGACGACGACCTTCCTGCCCGGTGTTCCTCAGATATTCATCAATGTGGACAGGGACAAAGTGCTCAAGCAGGGCGTCGATTTGAGACAGGTGTACCAGACTCTTCAGACCTTCATGGGGGGATACTTCGTAAATTACTTCAACCGATTCGGCCGCCAGTGGCAGGTGTATGTCCAGGCGGAGGGAGAATATCGCAACAAGGCCGAAAAGGTGGGGCAGTTCTTCGTACAAAACGAAAGAGGGGATCCCGTGCCGCTCTCGGCGGTAACGACTATTGAATCGCGCACCGGTCCCGAATTTACGATGAGGTACAACCTTTATCGCTCGGCACAGATCAACGCTACGGCCAATCCCGGTTATAGCTCCGCTCAGGCGATGAAGGCCCTCGAAGAAGTCTTTGCCCAGACAATGCCGAGCGAAATGGGCCTCGATTATATGGGCATGAGCTTCCAGGAAAAGAAGGCCCAGGAAGGAATACCGACATACGTCATCTTCGCGTTTTCGCTCTTGTGCGTCTTTCTAATCCTTGCGGCGCTGTATGAAAGCTGGTCGCTGCCTGTCAGCGTTCTTCTGAGCACGCCCGTAGCTGTTTTCGGCGCGTTCGTGGCGATATGGCTTCGCGGCCAGGTGAACAATATCTATGCCCAGATCGCCCTCATTGTGCTTATCGGTCTCACTGCCAAGAACGCTATCCTTATTGTCGAATTCGCGAAAGCGAAATATGAAGAGGGGATGTCCATTACCGACGCGGCTCTTGAAGGTGCCCGGCTGAGACTCAGGCCGATTCTCATGACGTCATTTGCGTTTCTCTTCGGCGTTTTGCCGCTCGCCATATCCACGGGAGCGGGCGCAACTGCAAGGCAGATCATGGGTACCGCCGTTATGGGCGGGACATTGGCTGCATCGCTGATTGCCGTCTTTCTCATTCCCGTGACATTCTATGTTGTCATGGTTCTCTCCCACAGGAAGAAAAAAGATGACCGGCGGGAGAGCGAGGAAAAAAACGATGCGTAACATCATCATCTGCTCACTTCTGGCAATTGTCCTTTCCGGCTGCATGATGGGCCCGGACTACCGGAGACCGGCTGTGGAGACGCCTGCATCCTGGCGCTTTGAAGAAAAAGAGGCAAGAGAGATCGGCAATGCCGCATGGTGGGAGCAATTCAACGATCCCGTCCTGAACTCACTGATTCAAACGGCATTGAAAGAGAATAAGGATGTCATGATTGCCACGGCGCGCATTGAAGAATTTGCAGGCCGGTATGGTATAACCCGCGCCGCCCTCTTCCCCCAGGCGGGCGCAGGAGCAGCTGTGGGCAGAAGCAGGGCCACGGATAACAGCTCGACTCCTCTCACAACCGCCACTATAAACCCCGTGGACAACTATTCCGCCTCTCTGTATGCGAGCTGGGAAATTGACCTGTGGGGCAAGCTGAGGAGGGCGAAAGAGGCGTCCCGTGCCGATCTCCTGAGTCAGGAAGAGGGACGAAGGGGCGTTATCCTTATTCTTGTAACCTCTGTGGCAAGCGCCTACGTGAACCTTCGCGACCTTGACAAACAGCTTGAGATTGCCAAACGCACCGCACAGAGCCGTAAGGAGTCTTATGACCTTTTCCAGTTGCGTTTCCAGGGTGGTGTAATCTCCGAACTCGAATTGAGCCAGGTTAAATCAATGTATGAGCAAGCCCTCGCAATCATCCCGTTTCTCGAAAAGGTCATTGCCCAGAAGGAAAATGCCCTCTCCGTACTCCTCGGACGTAATCCGGGTCCTATTCCAAGAGGGAAGAAGATCGATGAGCTTGTCCTTCCCGCCGTACCGGCGGGCCTGCCTTCAGAGCTCCTCGCCAAACGTCCGGACATACGTCAGGCGGAACAGACCCTGATCGCGGCCAATGCGAGAATCGGTGTGGCGCGGTCACTCTATTTTCCGACTATTTCTCTGACCGGCACGTATGGATTCGCGAGCACGGACCTCTCAACACTCTTCCAAGGTCCATCCAGAGCCTGGAGCTGGAACGTTCCTCTGAATGTGCCGATCTTCACAGCAGGCGCCATTGCTGGACAGGTCGAAGCAGCAGAGGCGATACAGCGGCAAACCCTCATTCAGTATCAGCAATCCATCCAGACGGCCTTTCGCGAAGTCGAAGACGCCCTTATTGACCAAAGGAGATCACGGGAAGAGCTGGATATCCAGACGCGGCAGGTCGAATCTCTGCATACCTACGCTCGCTTCGCGCGTCTGAGATTTGAAAACGGCTACACGAGCTACATCGAGGTGCTTGATGCGGAGCGCAGCCTTTTCGACGCGGAACTTGCCCGGGCTCGGACGGCAGGAGTTCTCTTCCAGGCTCTCGTGAACCTTTACAAGGCGATAGGCGGCGGCTGGGTCATAGAGGCGGACAATAAGATTGCCTCGGACCATGACAATAAACACACCTCTAATCTCAATAGAGAAACCGGCGCCATACACTGAAAAGAGTATGGAGCGCCTCAATCCTCTGAAACTCATCAGGACCTTTCAACGTTGGTATTCTTACAAGCGGCATCGCCCCTTCTACAGTATGCTGGTCCGCTAAGATGGATTGCTCGTTCGCGGCCAATTCGATTAATTTCTTTGCCTCGAGGAATGCCAAGTCTCATTGAATTAAACCTTGATTCTGGAATTAAGGTAAGACCGTCCATCATGGAGGGGGCAGGCCGGCTTGAATATTGGCAAGCCAGGTATTGACTATTTGTTTAAGGAAAGAATGGGATAAAAAAAGCGCTTGCAACGTTCACTTGCCAACAAACAACTTTGCTTAGATCAGACAATTAAGGATTTCCATTAGAAGCCTCGTATCCCTGCGATAAGAGCAGATTTAACGCTTTCAGGAAGGAAGGGATGAGAACAAGATCCTCGACAACACCTACGAAGTGTTGAAAACAGGTATGCATCAAAACTGAGTATTACCAGTTGAAAGAGAATAGCGCTCGGTATAACCCGCCCGCAAGCATTCGCACAGAGAAGAGGCTTCATGGGGTCGGGTCGGGTTCATAGCGCCATTGAACAGATGTATCCTATCTGAGCGGATGCTCTTGCATGTACTGTTGACGCCTCGCCTGCAACCGCTCCCAAATCTCTTTTGGGACCAGTGCCTGCACCGCTGCATACATTACCTTTGCAGAAACCTGTTGCTCAGAGACAAGGTAATCCTCGATCTTAATTCGTTTTCCCTGCGCCGTGACAACCAGCGTCTGATTGCTGCCGCCGACCGGCGCCGCATCCAGTTGCCGCCATTTTTGTGTGAATAGCCCGTTTTCGACAATCACTCGGTACAGGTCATTCAAGTCCTGCTCTTCTACCTTAAAAAATTCAGTCCACTTTGGCACGGTGGTTGAGGGATAGTCAGGAGTCAGGACGATCTCACTTCGGCTCGAAGGCTTGATGATGACGGTGTATTCGTAATGGTAAGGCGGTGGCAAACTCCCTTCGCACCATTTGTACTCAATACCGAAGTCGTCTGGCCTCGCGTTCTGCTCATTGGTTGAGGGATGGAATGTTGCGCAGCCGATGCAGGAAACTGCGAGCAGCGTCAGCAGCAAATTGGAAAGGCATTTCATGGAAGTCTCCGCTCAGTATATTCTCGCATTAAATTGTCACCACTATTACCGCGGAAGCGGGTTAACGGCGGCTCTATTGCCTTGATAGGCGGAGCGTGAGCTTGCTCACGGTCAGCCTATCAAGGCAATAAGTAGAAAATATTCCATCATATCAGACCATATAGATGGAACGATTTTCCACTTATTACGATATTAAATGGGCAAACATGGAAAATAATCCAAAGCTCCGCCCAAATACCCAACTCAAACAATAAACAAATTAATCTAATTATAAGGCGAGATTAACACGGTAATATGGTGATTATCAAATGAAATCTTCGATAATTTCAATCATTGTCATGTTATTGACTTCAGCTTGCTATATTG
>PLLV01000157.1:14866-21995 GCA_003142295.1 Syntrophaceae bacterium | reverse complement strand
GGCAAGGTTAACAAGGAAATTGTTGGTCTCATAAATCAACACGGCGGCAAGGCCGTGGGTCTGAGCGGAAAGGACGGAGAGCTGATCCGGGCGGAAAAATACTATTTGAGTGAAGAGAAGGCAAAGGATACACCTCCGGAAATTATCGACATCGGTCTGGTAGGGAAGGTCAAGAGCATCAATGCAGAGTTGATCGTTTCCCTTGGGAATAATGGTTTTATTCCTGTGATCGCCCCCACGGGCATGGGAGACAATGGTGAGACATACAATATAAATGCGGATATCGTTGCCGGCGAGGTGGCGGCCGCGCTTAAGGCGGAGAAACTGGTTCTGTTGACTGATGTGGAAGGCGTCATTAATGCGGATGGCAAGTTGGTCAATACCATGAAGGACAGGGATGTTATCAGCATGATAGACACCGGGACTATAAGCGGAGGCATGTATCCTAAGGTTAAGTGCTGTCTTAAAGCCCTTAACGGCGGCGTAAAGAAAGCCCATATTGTCGACGGGCGTCTGAAGCATGCCGTGCTTCTCGAGATTTTCACGGATAGAGGCATAGGAACAGAAATTGTGCTGTGAGATCTTTGAAAATTGTCTTCGAAAGTGCTCAGAATCTTTTTTCGACCATTCTAACGCTTGCTCCACTGCAAAGGCAAGAACTCGCACTTCGCGCTCAAGCATTTGTCTTTGCGACCGTTTCGCTTCGCGAAGAATGATTGCGAAAAAACATGAAATTCGCCCTTTACGAAGCCAATTCTTAGCTTAGTAAAGTATTTGATGAGTAAGGTGGTTGATAAATGACAACAGATGAATTAATAGCGCTCTCAGATAAATATATTATGTCCACATATAAACGCTTTCCCATAGTGCTCGTGAGGGGCTCCGGCGCCAGGGTCTGGGATAGCAACGGGAAAGAATACCTTGACTTCGTTGCAGGGATTGCCGTTTGCAGCCTGGGACATTCGCATCCCAAAGTTGTTGAGGCGATAAAAAAGCAGGTGGAGATTCTCACCCACGTGTCCAACCTCTACCATATAGAACCGCAGATTCTTTATGCCCGGAAGCTCATGGAGAATTCTTTCGCCCACAAGGCATTTTTCTGCAATAGCGGAGCGGAGGCAAATGAAGCGGCGATAAAACTTGCCCGGAAGTATGCCTATGAGAACACGGGAGAGGGGAAATATGAACTGATTACCATGGAAGACTCATTCCATGGGCGAACGATGGCGACGGTGACTGCCACCGGACAGACTAAGTTTCAAGTTGGCTTTGCGCCGCTCCTTGAGGGATTCAAATATGTGCCGTTTGACAATATTTCTGCGCTGCGCGATGCAATCACGGATAAGACGTGCGGAGTCATGCTGGAGCCGATCCAGGGAGAAGGGGGCATAAAGATTCCCGATGACAAATATCTCTCTGAAGTCAGGAGAATTTGTGATGAAAAGGGAATACTCATGATTCTTGACGAGATTCAGGTAGGGATGGGAAGGACGGGAACCCTTTTCGCTTATGAACATTATAAAGTAAAGCCTGATATCGTCACACTGGCAAAGGCCGTAGGCAATGGCTTTCCCATAGGTGTGATGATGGCCACCGATCGCGTTGCATCTGCGTTTCAGCCAGGCAGCCATGCCTCAACGTTCGGCGGAAATCCGCTCGCCATGGCTGCAGCGCTGGCAACTCTGGAGACCATCATGAAGGACGGAATTCTGGAAAACGTCGGGAAGGTAGGGTCTTATTTCATAAAGAGGCTGCACGAGCTGAAAAACAGGTCATCCATTGTAAAGGAGATAAGAGGGAGAGGTCTAATTATCGGCATGGAGGTCAGCATTGAAGGGTCGCAAATAGTCAATGCGTGCATGGACCGAGGCTTGTTGATCAATTGCATTGGTGGAAATGTTCTTCGATTTGTCCCGCCATTGACTATTACGGAGAAAGATGTAAATACCGCTGTTGCAATTTTAGGCGAGGTGTTGGGTCATATAGGATAAAGTTATAATTTGGTTGAAGGGAGGACGGCTTCATAAAAAGCTCCAGAGGCAAGGCGTGCGAATACTGAGGAATGAGTCGTACGCCTGAGCGTACGTCGCAATGACGAAGTATGATGCGCAACGCAGCACATGGATTTTTTATGAAGTTGTGATAGGCGATAAATGAAAAAGGATTTCTTAAGCCTCTATGATCTTGAACGAGCTGATTTTGAGGCGTTATTCGAAAAGGCTGATAAAGTCAAAAAGATGCTCAAGGCGGGTGTATCCCATACGCCGCTTTCCGGGAAGACCCTCGGGATGATTTTTGATAAATCGTCTACGAGAACCCGAATATCCTTTGAGGTGGGCATTTATCAATTGGGAGGAATGGCTTTATTCCTGAACAATCGCGATACCCAGATTGGCAGGGGTGAGGATATTTCCGATACTGCAAGGGTCATGTCGAGGTACCTTGATGCCGTTGTGATAAGAACATATTCCCAGTCCTTTGTGGAAAACTTCGCCCGATATGCGACTATTCCCGTTATCAATGGTCTGACAGACCAGCAGCATCCCTGTCAGATTTTGAGCGATCTTTTCACCATCATTGAGAAAAAGGGCAAATATGAAGGATTGAAGATTGCATATGTAGGAGATGGCAATAATGTGGCAAACTCGTGGATCGACGCCGCAGCCAGGCTTCCTATTCAGCTCAGCCTGGCATGTCCGGAGAAATACGAGCCCGATCAGGATATATTGGAAAGGGGCACGAAAAAGGCTCAGGGCGGCATAGCTGTTTATCGTAATCCCGCTGATGCTGTTAAGGATGCAGATGTAATCTATACGGATGTCTGGACGAGTATGGGTCAGGAGGCCGAAAAGGAAGAGAGGAAAAAAATATTTAGAAAGTATCAGGTCAATGAGGAAATGCTTGCCCGGGCACGGGAAGATGCTATTGTCATGCACTGTCTACCCGCCCACAGGGGCGAGGAGATAACGGATGATGTTATCGATGGTTCCCATTCTGTGGTAATCGATCAGGCAGAGAATCGCCTTCATGTGCAGAAGGCGATTATGGAAAATTTGATCCGCTAATGGATTGTTTTAGAACAGCATAACAATACTGTCATTTCGAGCATAGCGAGAAATCTTAAAGAGTGCGGAATGCAAATAGATTTCTCCTTTTGGTCGAAATGACATCTTTCGCTCGAGATGATGTATAACTGATGAAATGCTGGAAAGGGAGGATAAGGTCTTGGCAGATGAGGTGAAAAAAGTAGTGCTGGCCTATTCAGGAGGATTGGATACATCCGTCATTCTGAAATGGTTGATTGAGACATACAAGTGCGAGGTAATTGCTTTTGCCGCCGATATAGGTCAGGAAGAAGAGCTGGACGGTCTCAGGGAAAAGGCGCAAAAAACAGGCGCCAGCAAGGTTTATATAGACAATTTACAGGAAGAATTCGTGAGGGACTTTGTCTTTCCGGCTCTCCGGGCCAATGCCATCTATGAGGGCACCTATCTCATGGGCACATCGCTCGCGAGGCCTCTCATTGCAAAAAGACAGATTGAGATTGCCGCGGCAGAAGGGGCTGATGCCGTCTCCCATGGTTCCACGGGCAAGGGAAATGATCAGGTGCGATTCGAGCTGACATACACGGCCCTGAACCCAGCCATCAGGATCATCTCGGCATGGAGGGACCCGAAGTGGTTCTTTGATTCGAGAGCGTCTATGATCGATTATGCCCGGAAGCACGACATTCCTGTGGCTACGACAAAGGAAAAGCCGTACAGCAGCGACAGGAATCTCCTNNATACGTGGAAATCGATTTCCAGAAAGGGAATCCCGTAGCGATCGACGGGGTGAAGATGAGTCCTGCAAAGCTTCTCCGTAGCATGAATAAAATGGCGGGGGCTAACGGGATCGGCAGGGTCGACATGGTGGAAAATCGTTTTGTCGGTATGAAATCAAGGGGTGTTTATGAAACGCCGGGTGGTACGGTGCTCTGGGCGGCCCATCGTGCCGTAGAATCTATTACAATGGACCGCGAAGTGATGTTGATGCGGGACTCCCTGATTCCCAAATATGCGCAGCTCGTCTACAGCGGTTTCTGGTATTCACCGGAGATGATGGTGTTGCAGAAATTCATCGATGAAACGCAGGAAAATGTCACGGGGACTGCACGTCTGAAATTGTATAAAGGGAATTGCATTGTTGTCGGACGCAAGTCACCAAGCTCGCTTTACAGTGAGGAATTTGTCACCTTTGAGAAAGACAGGGTTTACGATCAGAAGGACGCCACAGGCTTCATAAGGCTCAATGCCCTGAGGCTGAAAATTCAAGCGTTTATGAAAAGAGGAAAAGTGTAAGGACAGACCGATGCCAGGAAAACAGAAAAAACCGTGGGGCGGGCGGTTTAGCCAGCCGACAGCTAAGATGGTAGAGGCATTCACTGCTTCTATTCACTTTGATAAACGCCTCTATCGCTATGACATCGAGGGGAGCATTGCTCATGCCCGGATGCTTTCCAAACAGAGAATTATCTCCAAGAAGGATGAGAGAGTCATAGTTAAGGGGCTTGTGGCTATCCTTGCGGAAATAGAAGAAGGTCGATTTGTCTTCAAGCCTGAGGACGAAGACATCCACATGGCCGTTGAGAATGCCCTGATAGCGATGACTGGTGAAGCGGGCGGTAAGCTTCATGCAGGAAGAAGCAGAAACGATCAGGTCTCGCTGGATGTCCGGATGTACTTAAGAGAAGAAATCCGGCAGATCGTCGAAGCGGTATCCCTCTTGAAGGCATCGCTTGTTGAACTGGCCAGTAAGGAAGAGAGGACCATTCTGCCGGGATATACTCACCTGCAAAAGGCGCAGCCCGTGCTTTTAGCCCATTATCTTCTGGCTTACTGGGAAATGCTGGACAGGGATGAAGAGCGATTATGGGAATGTCATAAGCGGGTGAACATCATGCCCCTGGGCTCGGCCGCCCTGGCAGGGACGGGTCTGCCTGTTGACAGGGCGTATGTCGCCACACTGCTGAAATTTCCAGAAATATCTCACAATAGTATGGACGCCGTATCGGATCGTGACTTTGTCGCGGAATTTATCTTTGTTGCCTCTCTTCTGATGATGCACATGAGCCGATTCTGTGAAGACCTCGTCATCTGGTCAACGGATGAGTTTCAATTTGTGGCGATATCTGACGCCTTTACCACAGGGAGCAGCATCATGCCGCAAAAGAAGAATCCCGACGTGGCTGAACTTATCCGGGGGAAAACGGGGCGCGTATATGGGGACCTAATGGCCGTGCTCACCATGCTGAAGGGACTTCCCATGACATATAACAGAGATCTCCAGGAGGATAAGGAGGCGCTTTTTGATGCTGTAGATACGGTGAAGGAATGCGTCCACATCCTATCTGAAATGGCAGGGCATTTGAAATTCAACAGAGAGAAAATGCTGAAGGCCGCCTCCGGCGGGTTTTCAACGGCGACGGACGTGGCTGAATATCTCGTCATGAAAGGCGTTCCTTTCCGGGAGGCCCATAAAGTAGTCGGGCGACTCGTTGCCTATTGTATTGAGAAGAAAATGGACATGCCCGTTTTGACGTTGGCGGAATTCCGGCGGTTCCACAGAGGCTTTGAGGAAGACATCTATGCATTTCTCAAGGTAGAACATGCGGTGCATTCAAAGAAGAGCCACGGCGGGACTGCGAAAAAAAATGTTTCGCTGCGGATCAAAGATATCAGAGGTAGAAAAAAGTGACAAGAATTCTCAGGTTGCTGATCATACTATTGTGCTCTGGCCTAGTTCTCGGGGGAGTGCTCTACGGCTGCGGGAAGAAAGGCGATCCGCGGCCTTCCGGTGTTGCCCCGCCAAAAGCCATTTCGGACCTGAAGGCGAGTCTTGTTGATTACGGGGTTGTTCTCCGCTGGACCATTCCGGATGCAAAAGACGGCATTCAGAGATACAGGATCGAGAGGAGCGAACTTCGTGCGAAAGGGACTACGTGCCCGGATTGTCCGCTCGAATATGCTGTTGTGGCCGACATTGCATCCAATGATCCCAAGCTGGCGAAGGAAGGGGCGAATGTTGTGATCTATCTGGACTCCGGAATTAAGGCAGGGTATCTTTATACGTATCGCGTTATAATATGCGATTTGTCGGGAATATGCAGCCAGGCGTCCAATATCGGGGAAGTTGTGGTCGGCCCGGATTATCCTCGTGGAAAGGAAGGATCTGGAAAGAAATGAATCAACGCGGGAAGAATTATTGTTTTTGAGACCAAGGGTAAATGAATTACTTCCATTACAAAGATAAAGAACTCTGGTGCGAAGAAGTTCCCGTCACAGACATTGCGAGGGCGGTGGGGACGCCATTTTATCTCTATAGCCAGAGGACATTGAAGCGCCATTTCCGCGTGTTTGATGAGGCGTTTTCCAATGTCCCGCACATTACATGCTTTGCCGTTAAGTCTAATTCAAATATTGCCGTACTCAGGATTTTTATTGCTGAGGGAAGCGGCGTAGATATAGTCTCCGGAGGGGAATTGTATCGGGCCCTTCAGGCGGGGGTTGACACCCGCAAGGTTGTTTATTCCGGAGTAGGGAAAAAAGTCGATGAAATCGAGTATGCTCTCAAGTCGGACATTCTGATGTTTAATGCGGAGTCTTCCCANNCCGGATGTGGATCCCGAGACCCATCCCCACATATCAACGGGGCTGAAGAGCAATAAATTCGGGATCGACATCAAGAAGTCTATGGAAGAATACCGGCGGGCGAGAAGGCTGAAACATTTGGATGTTAAAGGCGTAAGTTGTCATATCGGATCCCAGGTGACAAAGATTTCCCCCTTCCTTGACGCCCTCAATCATATCGAGAAGCTTGTCCGGCTGCTCAGGGAAGACGGGATGGACATCCGGTATCTCGATCTGGGAGGAGGCCTCGGCATTACCTACGATAAGGAGGATGCCCCTCATCCCGCAGAGTACGGCAAGGCCATTATCGATGCTTCAAAAGATATAAATTGTACTTTCATTTTTGAGCCGGGAAGGGTAATTGTAGGCAATGCGGGAATTCTCGTAACAGAGGTTCTCTACACGAAAAGCAATGACGCCAAAAACTTTATCGTCATTGATGCCGGGATGAACGACTTGGT
>PLLV01000157.1:0-14834 GCA_003142295.1 Syntrophaceae bacterium | reverse complement strand
TCATCCAACTATAATTCAAGAGGAAGGATACCGGAAGTTCTTGTCAGAGACGACAAATTTTTTGTAATCAGGAAAAGAGAGGGTTACGAAGATTTAATCAGGGGAGAGGAGATACCCGAATTTTTAAGATAAGGAGCGATTATGTTTAGTGGAGCAATTGTGGCAATCGTCACGCCTTTCAAGAAAGGAAAAGTGGATGAGCGGTCCCTGAGGGAACTCATTGAGTTTCAGATCAAGAATGGAACCGACGGTATTGTTCCCTGCGGAACCACAGGCGAATCCTCAACCCTGTCTCATGAGGAACATGACAGGGTGATTGAAATAACGATAGACGCCGTAAAGAAAAGGGTTCCCGTCATCGCGGGCACCGGTTCGAACAGCACGGATGAAGCCCTGCGGCTGACGAGGCATGCCCATGAGGCGGGTGCGGATGGGGCGTTGATGGTCTGCCCGTATTATAACAGACCGACGCAGGAGGGCCTTTATCAGCATTTCAAGATTATCGCGGAAAGTGTTCCAATTCCGATTGTCCCGTACAACATTCCCAGCAGGACCGGTGTTAATCTCATGCCGGAGACTGTTGCCAGACTTGCAAAAATAAGCAATATCGTGGGAATCAAAGAGGCATCCGGCTCTCTGAAGCAGATGCAGGATGTAATCAGTCTCTGCGGCGACAAATTTGACGTCCTTTCCGGCGATGATTTCTTTACTTTCCCCTTGTTGGCGATAGGCGGCAGAGGCGTCATTTCTGTTGTTTCCAATATCGTGCCAGCCGACATGGCGGCCATGATAGACGCCTTTGAGGGGGGTGACATCAAAAGGGCGAAGGAGCTGCATCACAACCTGGTTCCATTGATTGATGCCCTCTTTATAGAGACTAACCCGGTACCGGTAAAGGCAGCGCTCTCTATGATGGGTAAGATTTCCTACGATGTGCGTCTTCCCATGTACAAGATGTCAGACAGCAACTATGAGAAGCTGAAGGCTGTGATGAAGAATTACGGGCTAATCTCATAATGAGAGATTTGACTAATTTCCAATTTGTCATTTCGACCCCCTTTCTGTCATTTCGACCGGAGGGAGAAATCTTACTAATTATTGATAAATCATAAGATCGCCACGGCGCTCTGCGCCTCGCGATGACAATATGTAAGTTTCTCGCAATGATATTGGCTGTAGATTTTAGAAGGTTTAAAAAAAGGTCTTAGTAACACACAGGAGATTACGGATGATCAAAGCCATTGTTACCGGCGCCGGCGGCAGGATGGGAGGCAGGATTATAAGCCTTCTTTCCCAGGCTCCCGAGATAAAATTGGCAGGCGCCGTGGAGCAGAAGGGGCATGCTCTTATCGGCCAGGATATAGGGGAGAAACTCGGCCTCGGTAAGACAGGTGTTCTTGTTGATGACCACCTCGCAGCATGTATAGAAAAAGGCGACGTGGTCATTGATTTTACGAACCATGAAGTATCGGTAGGGCATCTTGAGGTCGCTTGCGAAAAGGGCCGTGCCATAGTTATAGGTTCTACGGGCTTTACCGCGGATGAAATGGCAAAGATCAAGAAGATTGCGGCTGGAACCCGCTGCGTTCTATCACCCAACATGAGCATCGGTGTAAATGTTATGTTCAAGGTTCTTGACTACGTCGCCGGTATACTCGGCGAGGATTACGATGTGGAGATAGTTGAGGCTCATCACCATCTGAAAAAGGATGCTCCCAGCGGGACGGCGATGAAAATGGCACAGATAATATCGGAAAAACTGGGACGTGACCTGGAGAAGGTGGGCGTCTTCACCAGGAAAGGCATGATTGGTGAAAGGACAAAATCCGAGATCGGTATTCAAACACTGAGGGCCGGTGATATAGTGGGAGAACACACAGTCATGTTTGGCGGTGTCGGTGAGAGACTGGAATTTATTCACCGCGCCCACAGCCGGGACAATTTCGCAAGGGGTGCAATACTGGCGACGAAGTGGATCGTAAATCAGAAAAACGGCCTATATGATATGCAGGATGTCCTGGGGATGAGGGGGAAGTGACTTTACGTGCACGTGCAATCGTCTGATGACACTCGCGGAGTTATCTCTTTTGTTGGCGTAGGCTCCAATCTGGATGATCCTGCTGCAAGGTGTAGAGAGGCTCTTTATTACCTATCTCAAGCAAGTGGTATAAAAGTCCTGCGGCAGTCGTCCTTCTACCGGACGGAGCCTGTCGGATTTGAAAAGCAGGATTGGTTTATTAACGCCGTAGCTGAGATAAGAACGGTCTTGCCTCCCCATGAGCTGCTGAAAGCTATGCAAAAGATAGAGGACAAGATGGGACGGGTAAGAGGGCCCAGGTGGGGACCGCGGGTTATAGACATGGACATCCTTCTTTATGGCCAGGAGGTAGTAGAGGATGATGACCTGGTAATTCCTCATCCCGAGATTCACAAGAGACGATTTATTCTTGAACCTTTATGTGAAATAGCGTCTTATGCGATTCACCCGGTCTTCGGAGTTTCTGTCCGCGGACTGATGGAGAGACTTGATGATGACAGCAGGGTTTACCTGTACCGCGCAAATGGAGAGCCATGCTTAGCTTAATTCGTTTAGTAATTTTCGGTTTTCTCATTTACCTTGTTTACAGGCTCGCCAAATGGATAATCCTCTCGCCGGGCATCAAGGGCCGGGACATGCCGGAGCATCAGGTATCTGCCGCGCAAGGCGAGGATCTGGCGGAGGATCCGTACTGTCATATATACGTGCCGATGAGCCAGGCCCATAAAGCAACGATTGACGGGCAGGACTTATATTTTTGCAGTGAAAAGTGCTTTGAAAAATACATATCGGAGCACTCAACAAAGAAAGCGCAGGGGGCCGCATGAAATTTTTTATTGATTCTGCAAATATTAACGAAATCAAGGAAGGCATCAGCTTGGGGATGGTTGACGGGGTAACAACCAACCCGTCATTGATTGCCAAGGAGAAGAGGGGATTCGAAGAGGTTGTAAAGGAGATCCTCGATGTGGTCGACGGGCCGGTGAGTTTGGAGATTATCGGCTCTGAGGCAAAGGGGATGGTCCGCGAAGGGAAGAAATTAGTGAAACTGGGCGACAATGCCGTGATAAAGGTCCCCATGACCACAGAGGGCTTGAAAGCCACAAGGATCTTTGCAGACCTAGGAATCAAGGTTAATCAGACGCTGATCTTTTCACCCGTACAGGCCCTGATGGCGGCAAAGGCAGGCGCCGCGTATGTCAGCCCCTTCGTGGGTAGGCTTGACGATATTGGTCACGACGGAATGGGAATAGTGGAACAAATGATCACAATTTTTGATAACTACGGTTTTGAGACAGAGATTATCGTAGCAAGTATTAGACATCCGCTGCATGTCCTTGAAGCGGCCCTCATGGGAGCTGATATCGCAACCATTCCTTTTAATGTCATCGAAAAGCTAGCCAGGCATCCTCTGACGGATAAGGGAATAGAGACGTTTTTGGCAGACTGGAAAAAAGTCCCCAAGAACAGAAAATAGGCATGGGCGCGTTGATATGAATGGCCTCATAAAAAAATCGATTGACAGGCTGCCGGATATGACGGAGAAGGGGGCCCTTCTGAACTTTCCCAACACAATAACCCTCCTCCGGGTTACTGTCATTCCCGTATTATTTTTTCTGCTTTTATCTCCCGGCCGGACCGGGAGCCTTATCATTGCGGGCTTATTCATTCTTGCTGCCCTCACTGATCTCCTTGACGGGTATCTTGCCAGGAAGTACGGGATCGTCACTGCTATGGGGAAATTCCTGGATCCCATTGCAGATAAGCTCATCGTCAATACGGCGATGATTTTGATGATTCCCATAGGACGTATCTCTGCATGGATTGTTGCTATCATAATAATCAGGGATTTTGTTGTCGATGGCATCAGGGCCATATCTCAATCGGAGGGTTATGTCATTCAGGCAAGCAGGCTTGGTAAGCGAAAAACCCTTTGTCAGATATTTGCCGTATCTGCCCTTATGATTCATTATCCCTTTCTGGGCGCAGATGCCCATGTAGTCGGAACGGTGATACTCTACATTGCCCTCGTGCTATCCGTCTCGTCAGGGATAGATTATTTGATAAAGTTTTATGAGAATATCCTGAGCAGATAAAAAGGACGGCAATGATCGATATTTCTAAAATAGATTATTCGTCCTTTGATAGCTCCATGATCTCAGCCTCTTTGTTTTATCCGCGTCCCGAATGGGGTGCATGCGCTGACGACGAAACTGTCGAATCGATTGTTATTCCCGTTGAGAAGGATGTTGTGATTGGCGCCCGGTTACACATGGCCGGGGCGGCTGCCGCCACAATACTCTTCTTTCACGGCAATGGCGAGATTGTGGTGGATTATGACGATCTGGGACTTGTCTATACCGATATGGGTATAAATTTTCTCCCCGTTGATTACCGCGGCTACGGCCGCTCGACGGGCAGGCCGACGGTTACAGCCATAATGCGGGACAGTCACACGGTCTTCTCTTACATAAAAGGCTGGCTAAAGGAAAAACGATACACCGGTCCCATCATAGTGATGGGGAGATCCCTGGGAAGCGCTCCGGCTCTCGAACTGGCATTTCATTACAGAGATGAGATTGACGGCCTTATCATTGACAGCGGCTTTGCCTATGCAGGTCCGCTGCTTGGTCTTTTCGGAATTAACATGCAGGCCTTAGGGATAAGTGAAGAGCAGGGATTTCGCAATCTGGATAAGATGCGCAGTTTCGATAAACCCACTCTTGTTATTCACGCAGAGTTCGACCATATTATCCCTTTCTCTGAAGGGCGGCTTCTGTTTGAAGCGAGTCCGTCCCGGTATAAGAAATTTCTAAAAATTCCGGGGGCGAATCATAACGATATTTTTTCACATGGCATGTCGGCGTATCTGGAATCCGTAAAGTGGCTGGTGGGCAAGAGCGACGACCCTCAGGCAAAATAATATTTTGAAATGAATTTCTATTGACAAACGGGTTCAATTTGATATAGGAAAACGTACTTCATGAGCGGGCGTAACTCAGTGGTAGAGTGCCACCTTGCCAAGGTGGACGTCGACGGTTCAAATCCGTTCGCCCGCTCCATTTATTTGGCGGCATAGCCAAGTGGTTAAGGCAGCGGTCTGCAAAACCGTTATTCATCGGTTCGAATCCGATTGCCGCCTCCAGAGATATAAAGGGTCGGCGTCCTTTACGGCACCGGCCCTTTTTTTCTGCTTTGCTAATTGCAAAAGTTCTGCAATTGTTCTGATTGTAATTCGCAAAGAACTCTCATTATAATCCGTCCGCCTGAGGGTTCCCCAAAAACTGGACCGGTTTTAGGGGGGCAGGTCAAATTTTGAACAAATTTAAAAAATTTGCTAAGAAAATGTTGTATAGGTGCGAGAGGTGTGATATGTTCGCACCTAAGTGACATTACTGACGGCTGCGTTCGCAGTCCAGAATATTAAGTCTGGTTGCGTATATCCTTTTGCAGGTGCAGGGCAGACTGCAGAGCATGTCTCTGTTCAGGCCTTTCTGCTAGTTACTTATATTTCCTGCCTGTCGAAAGAAGCGCTTTATGACGCATGTTTTTTTACGAAGCCGTTCATCTCGATCCTTCTTCTTTTTTTGATGGGGTTGCCAATTCTGATTTGTCGAGAATTGCGCATTTGGGGGCGTGCATATGATTATAGTAAAGGGAAAAACGCATTATACGATTGTTGATGCTGCTGAACGGTTGGGTGTCTCGGCCAAAACTATCAGGGATTATATCCATAGGGGTATTATTCCCGAACCGCCGGAAATCAAGTACGGCGTGCGGATATTGAAACATTTCCCTATTGATTACATCGATTTGGCTAAAGTTCATTTAGATAATTACCGAAACACTAAGAACGAGAAAAGGCGGTAAGGGACATACTGCCGCTGCATAATGACACGATTTGCGAGAGGATCGAAATAACTTAAAGAGGAGCCCTCCCTTGGCCCGTTTGAAAGAGATCACTTCCACAGAACGACTTCTCAACATCATTCGCAATAAGAAGGATGAAATCAAGACTGAACGTCTGGATACATCTAAGATTGATCCGCCGAAAAAACTAATCAGATTCACTTCCCCAAGAATTGTTTCCGGCGAGAAGCCGGTGACTATTGGCATCGATATCGGCCATGAATATNNAAATCGCCTGATTTCAGCAATTTCTTAAGATCCGAATTGAACAAATTTTGCGGCAGCATCAGAAATGCGAATCTGTGGGCTATCATGTCCGCAGCAAGGGTGAATGTGCGCCACATCAATATCCCTAAGGTGGCCAAGAAACAAATTGAGAATGCCGTTTATTGGACGATAAAAAAAGAAACGCCTTTTGATGATAAGGATACGGTATTCGATTTTGAAATTCAGAGAGAAGTCACTGAGCAGGGTGTGGGCAAATGGATAACTATGGTTTACACCGCCCCGAGGGCGGAAATTGAAGAATTAAAGGGGCTCTTTTCCCAAATAGGCTTGCCGTTGACGGGCATATCCATCACACCCTTTGCAATCCAGAACTTATTCAAGACAGAATGGATTCCTCCCGCTGTTGAAGGCACCGTGGCGAGTCTTTTTATTGGTAATGATTTTTCCCGCATCGATATTTTTGCTAAAGGGAAGCTTATCATGACCCGGGGCATAAAGGCCGGCATAAACAGCATGGTTGAGTCATTGATGGAAAAACTTGGAATAACACGTAAAGAAGCAGCAGGGAAGGATAGGAGCCTCCCACCGCTAAGCTTTGAACAGGCGAAAAAGGTGCTCTTCAGCCTCAGTCCCGACTCTCCCCCTTTAATGGAGAACGATATCGGCTTCGGGCTTACAGATGAAGAAAAATTCGAGACCATTCTGCCTGCCTTGGAGAGGGTGGTCAGACAGGTGGAGAGAACCTTTGAACATTATACGGGCGGTCACAATTATGACATGGTGACCAGAATCTACGTATCGAGCGCCATGAATATTTCTCAGCCTGTCATAGAGTACGTGGGTAATCAACTGGGCATCAAGAGCGATATACTGAATCCCCTCAAATCTAAGATACCCAATATAGGCAAGAGCATGGAACAAGCCAGTGTCTCCGAAATTCTTGCCCTTATTCCAGCCTTTGGACTTGCCCTTTCCGATAACGCTTACACGCCGAACCTGATGTTCAGATTCAAGGACAAGGAAAGGGAAGCTAACATCACACGCGCCAATCGAATCATTTTTGCCGTATTTATTGTTGCTCTGTTCGTCTGTTCGGGTTTCTTGCTATTTGAAATTCAAAAGGCCCGTGAAAGAGAAACTGTAATAGCCAAACTTGAACAGCAGTTGTCGCAGTATAAGCCACGGGTCGACCAGAACCTGATAGCGGGAATGCTCTCGAGTTCAAGCAGGCAGCATCAGCTCGCGAGGACTTACGTAGACAGATATCTCGGCATGGCGGTTATCAGTGAATTGTCTTCGATGACCCCGCGTAATATCCGTCTCATTGACCTGAAGGTGCGCACAGGAGCCGTTCAATCGGGCAAGATGACGGCGAAAGAGCCTAAGAGGGAGGCCGCTGCTCCAAAGGAGGAAGCAAAGAACGTCACGGTTGAGGGAGTTGTTTTTGGTGATCGGAAAGCACTTGAGGCATCATTGGCCGGATATATAATGAAGTTAAAATCGTCACCGATGTTCAGTCATATCAGCGTACAGAAAAACAGCATAGAGCCTCTTAGAAAGGATGAAGTCCTGTATTTTGTTATTGAAATAAAACTGGTCTAGAATTCAGTCATGGAAAAGATATACGCAATAATTCCGAAGCGAAGCATCGTCATCTTATTTGCATGCATATCCGGTGTGCTTCTCATCGTTCTTGCCGGCATCGTCCCGCAGCAGATGGCCGTAGCGCGTTTAGATAATAAAATTGCAAGTTTTCAATTTCAGTTCGAAGAGCAAAAGAAGCTTCAGCCTTATTATCAAATGCTACACGCGGGGACCGATTCCGGCAGGTCGAAAGTCTTGCCATTCCCTGCAAGGAGCCCCCTTTCACGGACGAAGATAGATACAGTGCCCTCGATTATCAGAGAGCAGGCGCAGAAAGCCCATATCGATATGGTCGCTGCCTCTCCGGATCTGAATACTTTAGGCGGTGAGCAAAGGTTTATTCTGGTTAATGCGACTCTCAAGGGTGATTTTTTGAATTTTCGTAAATTTCTCATCGGTCTCGGGGGAGTGCCTTGTCTGGAGGGTATTGAGGAAATCCGCATCCAGCAAAATGAGGACAGCATGGAATTCAGGATGAAGTTATGGCTGGCCATTGCGTAGTCAAGCGAGGCCGGCTATCAGAAGGCGTTGAAAAACACGGTTTTCAACAGCCTGTAAGGGATTGAAATGCCGAAACTGACAAGACAACAAATCATCATACTTTCCATAATGGCTCTCGTCATATTGTTTGCCGTATATGATTTCTTCATTGCGCCACGCTCAAAATCGGAGCTGATTGACATTGGGAAAAAGACTTCCGAATTGGAGGCATTCTTAACTGGTATTACTTCAAGGTTGCCAAAAGGATCACTACCGACCGCTGATGCCTATGTACTGAGCCGCGCCGAGTCAGGATGGGTGCATGATCCATTTTATGAGAGAAAAACCTTCCGGGAATGGGAGAAGCGCAAAGAGCGGGCCAGAGCCAGCGGTGGAATATCACAAAAGGTCAGCTTTAGCTATTCCGGATATTTAACGGTCAGCAATAAAAATTTGGCAATTATAAATGGTGTAGAGTACGAAGCCGGTGATCCGCTGGAAATCGAGGGATACGTCCTGAAAAAGATTTATCCGGGCAAAGTCGTAATTGTTAACGAAAAGAGTGGAGCAAAATTTGAAGTTCCTTTGCAGGAATAACACAGGTGATGGGAGGAGGGATAGGCCTTGACTTGTATTCACTATGAGAAGAAAGTTCGCTGCTTGACCGTTGTCCTTTTCCTCGGGATGTTTATTGTTGCCGGTTGTGCGGGCGACAAACTGACAAAGAAGGATCCTTTCTTCGAGAAATGGGAAAAGATGGCTGACATATCAAAGGGACACTCGCCTGCGCCCAGGTCTCGTGAAAAAATTCGAGAGTTAGTGAAAATGGAGCAGGAACGTTTGAAGGCGGAAAAGGAACATGTTGGCGGAAGAGGACTGCCTGACACGCCGATCAGTCTGAAGATTCGCCAGGCTGATGTAAAAGTCGTCCTTCGATCCTTGGCGCGAATTGTAAATCAGAACGTATTGATCAGAGATGATATAAAGGCAGAAGTGAGTATTGATTTCAAGAATACTCCCTGGGACCAGGCATTCAGCAGTATTCTCAAGAATCAGGGTCTGGCATATGAGTGGGAAGGCAACATTATCAGGGTAATGACAATAGCGGACAAGGAACAGGATCTGAAGCGGAAAACCCAGGAGAAAGATGAGAGGCTGGTGGAGCCGCTCATCACAGTGTTCATTCCGATTGACTATGCGGGCACCAAAGACCTGAGAGAAAATCTTAATGATTTGCTCACAAAAGATAAGGACGGCAAGCCGCGCGGATCAATAAGAGTGGATGAGTACAGTCATGGCCTGATTCTCAATGCGATACGCAACGATTTAGAAAAAATGATTCCCATCATTGAACAGATCGATAAACCTACGCATCAAGTCTTAATCAAGGCCAACATTGTAGAGACCACAAAAAATACCGCGAGAAACCTGGGGATCCAGTGGGGTGGTTGGTATAATACAGGTAATCTTTATGTCACGCCGGGCGGAACAGGAACCGCTCCGGGGACCCCCGTCTTCGGCGCACCCGGCCTGAGCGGTTATGGTTTCGGTGTGAATTTTCCTGCATCTTCAGCAGCGATGAGTGCTGCCGGCGGCGCAGGTTCTTTGGGACTCATGATCGGGACAATTGGCGGCAATATTCTTGAATTGCAATTGAATGCCCTTCAGCAGGACGGGAAATTGAATATCCTCTCCACCCCGTCGATTACCACCATGGACAATCAGATGGCCTATACGGAAAACGGGGAGCGTGTACCATATGTTACACAGCAGGTAAGCGGGGGTATTGTGACGAACACGGTGACCTTTGAGGACGTTGTTCTCCGTCTGGAGATTACACCCCATGTCATTGACGGGCAAAATCTCAAGATGAAAGTTGTTGTGAAGAAGAATGAAATAAATCCAGCGCGGAACGTCCAGGGGAACCCGGGCTTCTTCAAGAAAGAGACAAGCACCAATCTCATCGTCAAGGACGGAGAAACAATAGTCATCTCAGGGTTGACCAAGCAGACAGCGCAAGATGGGGAAAGCGGACTCCCCGGCCTTAAAGATGTACCGGTTCTGGGATGGCTTTTCAAGTCAGCGAGCAAGAGCGATATCATGGAGGAAGTTCTCATTTTCATTACTCCCACGATACTGCCGCTCCAGACGGCTGCTGATGTTTCAGGGAAGCCTGTAAGAGGAACTGAGAAATCACCCGCGCAGCTATCTCCGGCCATGCCTGCGCAATGAAAGAGTTATGGATTATTTCAAGATTCTAAACCTAAAGAAGGAGCCCTTTTCCAACTCTCCGGAACCGGAGTTTTTCTTCCAGTCGGTCAAACATGTGGGCTGCCTGCAAAAGTTAGAACTGGCCGTGCGTCTCCGCCGGGGATTGAGCGTTGTGGTAGGGGAAGTGGGGACCGGAAAAACTACCCTGTGCCGCCAGCTCATCTTGAAATTTGCTGCATCTGAAGAAGATAGAAAGCAGATCGAAACGCATCTTATCCTGGATCCATCGTTCACGAATCCTCTCGAATTCTTGTCAACAGTTGCGATGACGTTTGGCGTAGCCAATTCCGGCAGCGGGGCCAGCGAATGGCAACTTAAAGAAAACATCAAGAATTATCTTTTTGGCAAAGGCGTTGATGAGGGGAAGATTGTGGTTCTCATCGTAGACGAAGGACAAAAACTTCCTGACTTTTGTCTCGAACTGCTGCGTGAATTTCTCAACTACGAAACAAATGAATTTAAATTGCTCCAAATAGTCATATTTGCCCAGAAGGAATTTGAGCATATTCTTAAGAAGCAGAAGAATTTTGCCGATCGGGTCAACTTCTACTATCTTCTTAGGCCTCTCAATTTTCTGGAGACCCAGGGTATGGTAAAATTCCGCATAGCGAAGGCGAGCGACACAGATAAGATCCCATCGCTTTTCTCGTATCCGGGGTTATGGGCATTGTATCTGGCGACGGGCGGCTATCCCAGAAAGATTGTGACCCTCTGTCATCAGATTGTACTTGCACTGATTATTCAGAACAGATCGAAAGCCGGCTGGTTCCTCGTCCGTTCGTGCAGTCGCAGGGTTCCTGCTGATCGAAAGGGACTTCTTAAATGGGTGACTGCAGCGGCTCTCACTGCCATTATTATTTTCGCAGCAGTGGCAGGATTTTACCCTGGGGTATTATTTGAAATCTGGCCTGGCAATGAGACATTGGGGATAATAAAGACTGAGGCCATATCGTCATCGGGGCACGCCTCTCCCGGCTATTCAGGTCAGACTGCGCCGGCGCCTGTTGTAGATGCGAAAGCATTAAACCGGGATGACATACAGTTAACTAATAAGACCATGCCGGACATTTTGGGAAAGGTGGAACTGAAAAGCGGAAGAACCATCTGGAGGCTGCTCAATGACTTTTACGGAGATTTCGACAGGGAGCAACTGAAAAAAGTAGCTCGTGCCAATCCGCACATCAAGAACTTAAGCAGGGTAAGCGCGGGTGAGATAATTGAATTGCCCGCCCTTCCCGCCAAGTCGAATCCCCTCGCGTCGGGGAAATGTTGGGTACGCGTAGCAAGAAGTGAAAAAATTGATGAGATTTATGAATTATATAAGAATTATCAGCCAACTTTGCCGTCTCTGAACTTTCTTCCATACTGGAATAGCAGAGAAGGTCTCGCATTTGCCATTGTTTTGAAAGATAGCTTCTTGAGCATGGGAGATGCTCTGGGTGCGGCCCGACGGTTGCCGCAGCCACTCGCGGGAAATGCAGAGGTTTTTGCAAAGGTGAGTGATGATGATACGATTTTTTTCAAGAGATAGGTAAGAGGGGACAGAGGTTAATCACAGTGACAATCAAAAAGAAATTGGGCGAGATGCTCATTGAGGAGCAGCTGCTGACAGAAGAGCAACTGAGGAAAGCTCTTTCCGAGCAGGAGAAGGCAGGTCTAAAGCTGGGTCAGTATCTCTTCCGGCAGGGGATAGTAAGCGAGCAACAAATAGTAGATGTTTTATGCAGGCAGTTGAGACTGAAGAGATATCATCCTGAAACGTTTCCTTTCGATATTGAACTGGCAAATTTAGTTTCTTTTGATGATGCCCGGAAGTATCAGGTAGCACCCTTAATGAGAAAGGGTCGTCTCCTGACCGTCGCAATGCTGGATCCTCTGGACATAAACGCCCTGGACGTCTTAGAAATAGTTACGAATTGCGAAGTGGACGCCGCGGTTTGCACAGAACGTGAACTGAACCAACTGATAAGCAGTATATATAGCAGCCAATCGGGTATGGGAGGCATCCTGGAGAGTATGGATATCGAAGCGCAGCCGGCTAAAGAAAAAGAGGATGAAGAAGCAGATGTTCAGTTGGCGTCGCTTCAGAATATGGCTGGAGAGGCGCCTATTGTCATACTTGTCAACTCCATTTTTGCTCAGGCTGTTCGTGAAGGGGCCAGTGATGTGCATGTCAGTCCCCAGAAGAGCAGCATTCAAGTTCGGTTCCGTATAGATGGGAAGCTCCATGAGGTGCCCTCTCCCCCCAAAACGCTTTTTTGGCCGATTGTTGCCAGGATAAAGATCCTCGCCAATATGGACATTACAGTAACAAGAGTGCCTCAGGACGGGCGGTTTACCCTGAGGATGGAAAATAAAGAAATAAATGTCCGTGTATCTTCCATACCAACGATTCATGGTGAGAATATTGTCCTGCGACTTCTGGATACGAGCTCCGGTATCTATGCCCTGGACCTCCTTGGAATGGTCANNCTACGGGACCGACCGGATGCGGGAAGAGCACCAGCCTTTATGCTATCTTGAATGAACTCAACAGGCCGGACAGCAATATCATGACTCTTGAAGATCCTGTTGAATACCGCATAGAAAACATCAGACAGATACAGCTGAACCGGAAAGCGGGAATGACTTTTGCCGGCGGTCTCAGATCCATACTCCGTCAGGACCCTGATATTATCATGGTGGGAGAAATTCGTGACGCCGAGACGGCGGCTATTGCTGTACAGGCTGCGCAGACCGGTCACAGGGTTTTAAGTACCGTACATACCAATGATGCGGTGGGGGCCATAACGAGATTTATTGATATGGGAATTGAACCTTTTCTTCTTTCTTCAACGCTACTGGTATCCATTGCTCAACGCTTAGTGCGGACTGTCTGCGCGTATTGCAAAGAACCTTACAATCCGCCGGATAAGATACTTGCATCATGGGGCCTGGAAAATTGGGATTCTGCAGATTTTCAGCGCGGCAGAGGATGCAGCCAGTGTTTTAACACCGGGTATAAGGGGCGCACCGGTTTGTTTGAGGTGCTTGTTATTGACGAGATGATTCAGGATATGATCATTAAGAAAAAATCGGCCCATGATATTATACGTAAAGCTGTAGAAGCAGGTAACCTGAATACCCTGAAATATGATGCCGGCAACAAGGTACTCAGGGGTATCACTACCCTCGAAGAGGCGAGCTCTGCAATCATGATGTAGGAGAGGGCCAGGCAGGGAGCGCGAGTTAAGATAGTCATGCATAGTTATACATACCAAGCCATAAATGAGCGGGGAGTGACCATAAAGGGTGATATCGAGGCTGAGTCACGCGACAGCGCCTTAACCATGCTGGCTGACAGGGGATATATCCCCTCGAAAGTCAAGGAGAAAGGGGCTGGTTTTGCCTTCGGCCAGTGGTCAAAAAAGCGACTCAAGAACCCTGTCAAGCATGCGGATATCATACTATTTACTAAACAGTTTAATTCGCTGTTCAAGGCGGGAGTGCCTATAATCAGAGCGTTTCAGGTGCTGGAGGCACAAACACAAAATAGTACTTTAAGAGAAGTCATCGCTTCCATGTCCCAGAACATCAAGCAGGGGTCTTCTCTCTACGGGGCCATGGAAAGACATGGGACGATATTCTCGCCATTATACGTAAGCATGGTAAAAGCAGGCGAAATGAGCGGCACCGTTACAGAATCGCTCGAACGCCTGATTTATATCATCGAACATGAAGCGAAAATCAAAGCTGATATCAAATCGGCATTGCAGTATCCTATTATGGTGGTCGTTGCCCTCGTCGTTGCTTTTTTTGTACTTCTGACTTTTGTCATTCCCAAATTTGCGGAGATGTTTTCCAAGTCCGGCATTGCTCTTCCCTTGCCGACGAGGATCGCCATCATGCTTTATAATTTTTTAGCAAACTATTGGTATCTCTTAATTGTTTGCATCATCGTACTTTTCGCCGGGTTGAGAATCTATTTAAAGACGGAAAATGGGCAATATATGAAAGACACGCTTATCCTCCGCCTGCCTGTTATTGGTCCTCTATTCGTGATGGCTGCCATGTCACGCTTTGCCAGCATCCTTGGAATGCTGCAGTCTGCCGGTGTTCCGGTTATGACCGCCATGAGGGTTTTGTCAGGCATCATCGGTAATGCGGCCATCGCCCGCGAGTTTGAGCGCGTCAGGGAGCTGATGCACGAGGGGCGTGGTATCGCTGTTCCTCTCAGTTCTGCAAAGTATTTTCCTCCCATGGTTGTCGACATGATTGCCATAGG
>PLLV01000215.1 GCA_003142295.1 Syntrophaceae bacterium | reverse complement strand
AGACAGAAAGCTCTATTTTTCTCACACTGCCCGATTCACTTTTTTTCCTGACGGAGACTTCTCTGTTTGTTCCCGCAAGCGCCGGACTCAAGATCTCTTGAAGCATGCCTGCTCTATCTGAGATAGCCAATAGCAAGCGCAAACCATCTTCTTCGCCTTTCTTCCATTTCAGGTTTCCACCTTTACTAACCTCCAGCCAAATTGGCGCTGAGCCGATCAAAAGTCCATCTAACCTTGGATCGATTGATCATTGTCATCCCTACTCTTATGGAAGCGGGCCGGTATACAATATTTAACTGCGGATTTCTCGCCTCATCGTTCATGAAAATACACGCTTCATCGTGAACATCGGTGAAGTAAGAAAGCGACTATTTATTGGACACTTAAAGTTTTTTACCTGAACGACTTCAATCAACTGAAGAAAGATATTAATCGACTAACATGAGGCAATAAAGGTTTTGCGTTTCCGTTTTTTCTCGGAGGGTCTGAATGAAAAAGCCGCTGTTCCTCGCCGTCTGGAAAACGTCGATTCCGCATGCTTCCATAGACGGTCTTGCCTTAGCCGGGAATCGGCAGGGGATTCCCTGAACCTTGCCGCACTCCTTGCACAGCGCACAGGGGCCAGCCAGTATCGCAAAGGCCTTGTAATAGCCGTCTTTGAACAGGTCCCCTTCCATCGTCAGGAGCATATCGAAGAATTTCATGTTTTGTTCCCCCCGTTCTTTGGCCCTGGGGGCTTCTCGATGAAAGAGGATGGCACGTTGATAAGAGTCTAAGACTTCTCTTGTCTGGTCGTGCGTTGGCGTATGGGGAGGACAGCAGAAACCTGCCCTGTACTGGCATCCGAACAGGCATTTCAACATCACCCAGGGGGCCGTTACGACGCTGCTGGGATGAATCTCTTTGGCGTGAGTCGCTCCGCCTTGAATGGCCTTTTCACAATATTTTTCCAGGTCCGATCCTTTCATACGGCTCTCCTTAATATGAACTGGTGATCTTGGTGGAGTCTAAACAGGAAGGGTGAAAATGTCAATTCATAGTTGAAAACTTATCTTTCAGGAAGTGAATTGACTCGCGCAGTTGAATTTATCTCGCGCTATGTGCCAGAAACGGGAATGGCATCATATAGGAAAAGCCAGTCCAATCAGCCATCTGTTCTTATATATCTGTTTTTCGTAAAGTTAATTCTTCTATTTGCGAGCTCGCTGCAAGGGTTTCCTCCTCTGAATCATCGATTCTGATCAATTCGATGATAATAGCAAGCACAGGGAGAACATGAATGAACTCATCGTAAAACCAGTCATCAACCCCAATAGCCATAAGACTATCAGCACGGCAGTAGCGGCCTGCAGCATTTGATCCTCCTCTTGGGATCATGAGATTCTCTCGTAATTGAGATCCATTCATGAAACAAATTTCGTGCGGCTCTCATCATCTCTGATTCTTCATAACAAAGGGTGATCCAGTGATTATAGAGTGCAACAATATCTAATTTCCACATACAGAACTATACAGTGATTCACAATCGGTAATATCCTGATTTGCTGCCCCTAAAAACCTGACAACAAGCTTCCAAATTGCTGATTGAAGGGGGGCATTGGTGGGATGTCGTCAGGGGAGGTGATTTTTGATATGTCTGTGGATAGCTGACACAAACTGTGGTTTCAACCGTTAATCTGCACTACTCATAATGTTGTGTTTGTAAAGAGTTGCAGGCAAGAGAAATGGATCAACCGGTCATGCACGGTCAATCAGCCAATTGAATTGCACGCTCCAGCCGTCTGAGGATTGATTCCTTACCCAGGATAGCAAAGACTTTTTCCAGTTCCGGCCCCGAGGTCCTGCCCGTTACGGCTGCCCTGATCGGGAGAAAAAGATCTTTAGCCTTAAGACCCGTCTTTCTCCTGACGGAATTGATCAGATTGGGGTAGAAATCTCGCTCAGGAATCTTTTTCTGATCCAACTCATCGCGAAGTACTTTCACGACAGCAGCAGCATCCTCCCTGAGGATTGCTCTCGCCTCATCCGAAATTAGGTACTTGTCATCAATAAAAATATCCAGGTATAGACCGACGTCGGCCAATGTCACAAGGTTGTCTCTGAGAGCCTCAACAACCTGATGAAGCCATCCGCGATTCATAAGATCAATGTCATATCCGGCCTCTTTAATAAATGGGAGAAGCAATTCCGTAAGCTTATCCACATCACAATTCCTGATGTATATCGCGTTTAGCCATTTTAGCTTGCCTTCATCAAAGATGGCGCCGCTTTTGCCGGCCCTATCGAGAGAAAACATGTTGATGATCTCTTCCATGGAAGCAACTTCTTTTCCTTCCCCGACAGAACCTCCCAGAAGAGATAAATAGTTTAAGAGCGCGGGAGACAGGATTCCCCTGTTCCTGAATTCCCGGACAGTGACTGACCCATGACGTTTGCTCAACTTTGTGCGGTCTTTTCCCAGAATGAGTGAATGGTGGGCAAATTCGGGCGGTTTAAAATCAAGGGCTCTATAGAGAAGAATCTGGATGGCCGTGTTGGACAGGTGGTCTTCTCCGCGGATTACATGGGTAATCTCCATAAGATGATCATCTACGACGGCAGCAAAGTTATACGAAGGAATGCGATTGGAACGGACTATAATAAAATCACCAATGGCATCACCCTCGAATTTCATTTCTCCCCGAATGAGATCGTTAAATTCTATAGGCCCTTTGTCCACATTGAAACGAAGGGCCGGCTTCCTGCCGCGGCTTTCAAGTGCCTCACGTTCTTTGTCCGTCAGTTTCTTGCACCTCCCCATGTACCTCGGCATCATCCTCATGGATAGGAGTGAGGCACGTTCCGCTTCCAATTCTTCTTCTGTGCAATAACAGGGGTAGGCTCTGCCGGCGCTGATCAGTTCTTTGATGTATTTATCGTAATTATCGAGCCTTTGTATCTGATGGTAAGGCCCCAGCCTGCCGCCCTTCTCCGGTCCTTCATCCCATTCTATAGAGAGCCATTTCAGATCTTCCAGAATGTTCTTTTCAAAGACAGGGGAAGTCCTTTCCTGATCCGTGTCTTCTATCCGCAGGATAAAGTCGCCTCCATAGTGTTTGGCAAAGAGCCAATTAAACAGGGCCGTTCTGGCATTCCCGACATGAAGGTCTCCCGTCGGCGATGGAGCAAATCTGACCCTCCGTCTATGTGATGTCATCTGCCGTCCTTTTCGATAACTGTGGCTACAGCAAAGGCGGCGATTCCTTCTCCACGCCCCAAGAACCCCATCCCTTCATTGGTTTTGGCCTTGACATTAACCCTCTCCATAGGGATATTTAATGTATTCGAAATATTCAATTCCATATCATGTATGTGGTCCATCAATCTCGGCCTTTCCAGGATGACCGTAGAATCGATATTATTCACGACAAAGCCTTTTTCTCCTGCCATAACACAAACCAGATGAAGCAATTTCAGACTGGACATGCCTTCATAAGCAGGGTCTGTATCGGGAAAATATCTGCCGATGTCGCCATCCCCAATGGCGCCTATAATGGCATCACAGATGGCATGGACAAGCACGTCTGCATCTGAATGACCAAGAAGCCCCTTCTCATGGGGAATGCCTACTCCCCCAAGGATAAGTCTCCTCCCTTCAACCAACCGGTGACTGTCATATCCAAAGCCTATTCTCATTTCAGTCCTTTTCTTGACCGCCAGTGTTTCTGTCAAGCTATGAGCCGGCGCAAATTGGTTCCTTATAAATTACATTATGCCCTCACTCACGGCAGCGCCCTATTGCTTGAGCCTTCTTATGAGAACCTCCGCCAGCATGATGTCGTCTTTCGTTGTGATCTTAATATTATCGTAGGAACCACGAATCATCATGACCTTGACGCCTATCCTCTCAACAAGAGCGGCATCATCTGTCCCATAGTAGTTATCTCTGTATGCGGCTTCATAGGCTTTTTTTATAACGTCCCTTTCAAAAGCCTGGGGGGTTTGTGTCAGCCACAGATGGTTACGGTTGAGTGTCTCCACAACTATCCCGTGACCATCAACTGATTTGACAGTATCCTTAACGGGTACGCCGACCGTCACCGCTTGCGACCTGGATGCCTCGAGAATGGCCGAACGGACCAACTCTTCCGATATGAACGGCCTAACACCGTCGTGAATAACGACGATATCATGGTCACTTCCCAAAGCATCAATGCCATTTCGTACAGAGTCCTGTCTTTCCTTGCCTCCCGCTAATATATTGCTGACCTTTGAAATGTCGTATCTATCAACAATGTCTTTGTGAGCGTAGTCAATATCCATCTCGGGTACAATGAGAAATATCTCATCTATTCCCGGCGATCTTTGAAATATTTCCAGGGTACGTGCCAGCACGGGAATATCATCGAGCAAAAGATACTGCTTCGATATATTATTCTGCATCCTTTTGCTTGAACCCGCGGCAGGGATAATCGCCACTGTCTTCATTGGAACGCCCATAGTGCTGTCGTCAAGAATCGCTAATCTGTCTAAAACGGACGGTTTCGTAAAAGGTCAGGATACAAGGTGCAATTGGAGTGCTTCTCAAATCGCCCATCTTCCGAGGAAGGAACACATGATAACCCGTTTCGCCTTCGCGTCGCCGGGCGCGGCGTTGAACGCTCCGACGGCTTCTCTGCCGCATGCATAAACACACATTGAAATTTCGAGCGATGCGGCAGAACGCATTATAATGATTTCTTACGAAGCAGTTCGATGCAAATAAAAAAGCCCGGCGATCTTCCAGCTCTCCGGGCTTCAACATGCCACTATTGTTTCGCACTGAACCCGTAGGTTTTTTTGTCGTTGACGACCTCTTTCATCTCAGAAAATATCATTCTGCCTGCAGTAGTCTGCAACACACTGGTTACGATAACTTCGACAGTTGAACCCTGGTACTTCTGCGCATGATCAACAATTATCATTGTTCCATCATCGAGATATGCCACCCCTTGTCCGGGTTCTTTTCCTTCTTTGATTATCTTGACCGTCATTATTTCGCCGGGCAAGACCACAGGTTTCAGGGCATTTGCAAGCTCATTAACATTTAAGATCTTTATGCCTTGCAATTCCGCGACCTTGTTCAAATTAAAGTCATTGGTTATAATTCTCGCGTTCATTTTTTTTGCCATAGCTACAAGCTTCGCATCAACACCTTTCAGCTTCGGAAAATCCTGATCAACAACCTCGATATTGATTCCATTGCTTCTCTGCATGCGGTTTAAGATGTCAAGCCCTCGCCTGCCACGGGAGCGTTTCATGGAATCGGAAGAATCGGCAATGTACTGTAACTCATCCAATACAAACCGGGGAACTACCAGCGTACCTTCGATAAAACCGGTGTCACATATGTCTGCGATCCTGCCGTCAATAATAACGCTCGTATCCAGAATCCCGTAATCGGCGCTCTCCTTTGTCTGGCTGAAGCTAAATAAACTAAATTCTTCGATTTTCTTTGATCCGATAACCAGTCCAAGATACCCCATGATACCTGTCAGAAGGGCATATATCCAAGGGGCAACCTGCTGCTTTTCCCAGGTAACCCCTACAAAAGTAAGACCGTAGGCAAGGAAAAATGCTATAAAAAGACCTATGATCATGCCTACGACGCCACCAAATATGACCCTGAGCGATACCTTTCTTATGGCCTGCTCGGCTCGTATGACAGAAATGGCAATTAAAAATCCTGAAAATAATCCTATTAATGCTATGGGAAACTCATAATAGGTAGAAGCGATAAAATAACCACTAATTGAACAAGCAGCCATTAAAAGAATTTTTATAATCAATATTTTCACCTCCTTTCTTACCTAAATTGCTTTTATACCGGCTCACTTGGAGTGAAATTTTTTTTCAAAGAGAGGAATTGAAGACTCCGACAGCGTTATCCCCTAATGCTCATTGAAGAGTTAGGATCATTCTAAGGTCTTGTTCCACCTTGGTTTCTTCGGAATTACTCGCAACTGATATTTCTTTGACTAATAGGCTCTTAGCCGTGTCCATCATCTTCCTTTCACCAAAGGAGAGATTCTTATCGGACTTCAAAATAATAAGATCCCGTAATACTCTCGCAATCTCGAATACCGATCCCGTCTTGATCTTATCCAGGTATTCTTTGTATCTCTTGTTCCACGTCTGCTTATCAATAGTAACGTCCTTATTTCTAAGGATTTCATATACTTTAGGAATTTCATTTTCAGCGATTACCTCTCTGAGCCCGATAGATTCTGCGCTATTGATGGGAATCATTATTTTCATGCCGTTGCTCATTATCTTCATGACATAAAACTTCTGTTTACTACCCATATACTCTTTGTTCTCAATAGCTTCGATAATTCCAACGCCTTGCGCCGGATAGACTGCCAAATCTCCTACTTTAAACATCTTATCCACCCACTAATTATTTTGAAACTATTTTTTATATCACGCTTTTAAGTAATAGTCAAGACAACCATTATCTGCAGCAAAAAGTCATTGTATGTATCTATTCATTATTTTTAGTAAATCATTATCCAGCTGATCCCGGTCTTGTGTACTATATTGATCGATAATGCTCCTCACCTTCTTATACATGCTCTCATCTGAGAGATCGGCCAGTCCCCTGTAAGTGCCGATTCTTCTTCCAATCATGTATACGAGCCTTTCATCATCAGATAGAGAAAAATATCTGTCAATGATTTCCAAGAGACTGTCTTTATCCTCCGGAAGTTTCCCGTTCAACTCTTCGAGGAGATTAAGGATATGATCGCTGACTATGGTAGTTTCAATGCCATGAAGACATTCAATAAACCTTCTTATCTCTCTCAGTATTTCCTCATCGCCAATGGGATTGAACTCACCCCTCTGCACCATTTCAAAAAGATCCGTTCCCGGAACAGCATGAAATGTCCTCAATCTAACGAAGTCAGGATTTATCTCATTGATGACGCGCGCTGTTTCCTCGGCATGGTCTTTTGACCACCGATCACCGCCAAGGCCCGGCATTACATATTCACAGAGTGAAATGCCTGCCTCCTTAATATTTCGCCCTCCCTCTATGTGCTCGGCGGCTGTGACGCCTTTCTTTATAAACTTTAGAAGGGGATCGTATCCGCTTTCCATACCTATGTGAATTCGTGAAAGGCCGGCACTCTTCAGCATCTTGAATTCTTCCACAGTTTTCCTTGACGCTGTTTTCGACCGGCAGTACGAGGTAATCCTGTTCACAGATGGAAACTGATCTTTAATGAACGATAATATCTCTACAAGATCAGCCGTTTTCATGATGATCGAATTCGCATCCTGGATGAAAACGGACTCGCCGCCGTAATAAAGCCAGGCAGCTATCGATCTCACAGTGTCACTATACACCTCATCATGACCGTATATGAGATTCACTATGCTATTGCTGATACGCCCACCCTCGCCATGCTTCCACGAGAGTTCTCTTATTTGGTCTGCTATATTCCTTGCCTTTTGAATATCTTCCTTGATTTCGTGAACAGTTCTCATTTCAAATTTTGTATTGCGATAAGTATGGCAAAAGGCGCATTTATTCCAAGGGCAGTTCCTTGTTGCCCGAATGAGAAGGCTTGTCGCCTCACTGGGCGGTCTTATCGGTCCCTGTTCGATGTCGTGCTTCATTTTCATTTTCTTGGTTCCTCACGGACAATATCTGTCATTCTATTTATTTCCCCGGATACCAGGAATTAACCATCCGACCTCTTAGGTTCATTTCCTTTCAGATCTCTCATGCTGAAATGCATCTGGATAACGAAATACGACCGAATATCGGCCGTGTAATTAATCTCCAAAATCACGGAAGGAAAAATAGGGGGTTGCGGGCTTTATTCTTGTGGCGGATTTCAAAGTTTAAGGAAGCTTCGCCTTTTTTCTCTGTTTTACCCAGGAAGGCTATGCGACTGCCCTTTTTGACCTTATCGTCCACTTGTGCTATCCTGCCGCTCAAATTGGTATATACAGTTGCGTAATTGTCTTGATGCTTTATAATAATTGTTTCTCCGTAATCCTTCAACGAATTGGAAAAGATTACCGTCCCACTCGCCGCAGCCAGCACCGGCGCTCCTTCCTTTGCCGCTATGGTGATCCAATTATTATACGTACCGTCGCGCTGAAAACCAAACCTTGACCGTACCTTTCCCTTCACAGGCCATATGAAGCGTTCCTTGTCGAACTTTATCTTAGCAGATTCTCCCCCGCTATCCCTCTCCTTACCTTTTTGCTCAACCTTTCGTCCTGTTTCCTCTCGCGGTGACACCCTTTCAGCTAATGGGGATCCTTCCTCTGCGCTCTTGGCCTTGATCCCCTTTGCCTTTGATTCTTCTTCAGCCGCCGCCCCGTCCTTGCCCCTGGAGGCATCCCTCATCGATAGAATCTCAGGTGTCGCTGGTACCTTATCACCCGGGCGTTCTGCCTTACGAGTCTTTGGTCCTGATGTCTTCCCTTCCTTCTTTGCGATTTTTTTTGCTGACTCCATTTCGCCTACCGCGGACATAACATCATCGATAATCTGGTCTGCGTCAGGAATAAACAGGACGGTGTCGGCCCCTATCAGCTTCGGATCCGTGATATTATTCGCCTCAGCGAGTTCCTGGATATCCATATTATAGGCATTGGCAATGCTCCAGAGGGTATCACCACTTTTAACTCGATAGTATATGCCTTTAGTTTTTACATTTCTGGTATAATGCCCGGTACATGCATACAAGAGATTTACTAGAAGAAGGGGGATAATGATCAAGCGCCAGGACATATTAGTATTAGTTGCATCAGTTTCAAACACGGCGGATGAGTAATCTCAATTCTGACTGCACAGAAACAGTTACTTCATCCCACATATTTTCAAATATTTTCGAGGCCGTCAAAATTACCATCCGTATTCCCCGATAAGATCCACAAACCGGCATCCACCCAAGTCTTCTTTTTTCACATCATTTACATCGTCGGACAATCTGGTCAATTTAATGAGTGCCTGAGAATGGCGGCTGCCAACAGGGATAACAAGTCTCCCTCCGGAAGAAAGCTGTTCCACTAAAGTTTTTGGAATGTTCGGAGCACCGGCTGTGACAATAATGGCATCGAAGGGACCTTCTTCCCGCCAACCATATGTCCCATCCCCGACCCTGATTGCCACGTTAAAATAATTAAACGATTCCAGAAGTTTTCTTGCTCCACTTGCCAGCGTTGCAACGCGATCAATGGAAAACACATGGTCCGCGAGTTCCGCCAATATGGCAGTTTGATAACCTGAACCTGTTCCGATTTCCAGAACCTTGTCTTTCCCCGTAAGCTCCATAGCTTCCGTCATTAGAGCCACGATATAGGGTTGAGAAATAGTCTGCCCCCCGTCTATAGGGAGCGGACTATCATTGTATGCCTGGTCTCTCAAAGCCTCATTGACAAAGAGATGCCGTGGAACCGTTTCCATCGCCGTGAGTACGCGGGGATCCCTGATCCCCCTTGCTCTTATCTGAGATTCTACCATCTTCTTTCTTTGTTTTACGTAACGGTCCATCATATGTCCCGAAAGTGCGGTTTCCTCGGAGGAATTCTGTACCACTCGTCTACCCAATGATGACGCCTCATACCCATAGCCTCTCTAGTCACAATAAGGTAGTAATATCTTGATTTGGCATATTCTCTGGCGCGGTTGAATTTACCAATTTCCCGATTGATTTCTCCCATTATATCCTTCTTCATAGAAACAAGTTCGTCATCGTCACCATTTTCCTCACATTTCTTTGCAACAAAGCGAAAATGCTTCAGTCGCTCATCAATGCCCTGCTCTATGATGCTCATCTTTTCAATAGCAGCTGCTAATTTTTCGCCAGCACGACCGAGGACTTCCGCTCTTTCCTTCAGCATCTCCTCGCGTAGTATATTTTCGGGATCTTTCTCCCTTCCTATCTTTAACATAGCAAACATTTTTCATTAGTTAATCGGTGTAGTATATCATTGAGACACGTAATTTTCAATATAAAAGGCCTTTTCATGAAGGAATCACAAAGTTTCACTTTACAGTTTTTCGATATTTAGCTAAAAATTGAAAGCCATCATGTATTCTTGCCAAAACACGATGCACCCCGAATTGATGCAAAAATCTTCATTTAACAAGAGAGAAAAATCCATGCCGAGTATCAGGTCTATCATGTCTCGTGCAGTTAGAAATGCGTACACGAATGGCAAAGAAGATGAGACATTGCCCCCCCTCGTTTTATTTGATCGCAAGGGTCGACCTGTGGGAAGATTGAAGAAAGGAAACGCCATTATATATTATAACATCCGGGGAGAAAGGGAAGTTGAACTAACCCAGAGCCTGACGGATGCCGGCTTCGATGAATTTCCGGTGGAGAATGACCTGCGTCTGTCCTTTGCCACGATGATAGAATACCAGAAGGATTTGAGGGTTCATGTTGCCTTTCCGCCAGAGAGCGCCATCGTAGACACCCTGAGCGAAATTATTGCAAGGCATAACCTGAAACAGGCCAAGATTACGGAGTCTGAAAAGGCGAGTCACGTGGGTTTCTTTCTCAACGGGAAAAAGACGGAAGTCCTGCCGGGAGAAGAGAGGGTAATCGTTCCTACCCGAAGAGATGTGATCCTTTTTGACGAAGCTCCGGAAATGTCCATCTATGCCGTCACGGAAAAAGCTAAAGAAAAAATTCATGACCATTCTTATCATTTTATTTTCATAAACTTCCCCAATGTCGATGTTGTAGGTCACATAGAAAATGAAGAAGCCATCGTCAGGGCCGTCGAAGCTGTAGATGCGTGCATGGGCAATATTATCGACGAGGC
>PLLV01000197.1 GCA_003142295.1 Syntrophaceae bacterium | reverse complement strand
TTACTGATTGAAATATCGTATTGAGTGGCCGAAATGAAAAAACAACATTGCAGGAAGGAGTGATGGTTTGCTAAACCAGCCTCTGATACCTCACCGGCATATACAGGGTGCCGAAGGAGCAGGGTTGACAATCTACTTTTGGAACAATTTTGATACCGGCTTTATAGCTGCCAACACACAAATGATTCCATACCAGGACCAATCCAAACTCAATAAAGGCGTCCAGACTTTTGCGATCATAAGAACGAAACCGGCAACACTTAGTTTTATAAGACCTATATCCGTCCAATCATATTTTCTTATCTTTGCATCCACCCAATTAAAATAACCCATATTTGATGCCTCCCATTACATGCTTATTCCATGATTATCCGCAACATCTCCCGCCTCCACCCGATATTACTTCAATATCGACTCACATCTCAACCCTTTTTCAAGATGTTCGGTGGATGGGTTAAATTGGAACAATTAATATTACTTCAAAATGTAAGAAAATAGGGCCATACTTGAGTGAGAAAAATGCTGTCAATGCAATGAGACTTGGCCCTTTTCAAGGCAAAGCCGAAAAAAAAGCATTAGTCGGATTGACCATGAGCGAGTGAACCGAGTCGAAGGGGCTTTGGTTTACTTGCCTGCAGCTTGCGCGAGAAGACGGGTCAAGGGCTTGTCCTGGGTTAATTTGGTTCTTGTATTTTCAAAGAAAACTGTCTAAGAAAGCTATGCATATGTGCAATGCACCTTAATTTGAAGGAGGATCACAATGAAAGTAGTAGCGTTGAACGGAAGCGCCCGCAAAGACGGCAATACTGCAATTATAATCAACTTGGTTTTCGATGAGTTGAAAAAAGAGGGAATTGAGACAGAATTGATACAGCTGGCGGGAAATCCCATTGCGGGATGTATTGCCTGCTATAAGTGTTTCAAGAATAAGAACCGCCGGTGCTCTGTTGACAAGGATATGCTCAATGACATTATCGAGAAGATGCTGCAGGCAGACGGAATAATACTTGGATCGCCTACCTATTTTTCCGACGTCTCATCCGGTATGAGGGCGTTTATCGAGCGATGCGGTTTTGTCGCACGTGCAAATGACTACATGTTCAAGTACAAGGTCGGGGCCGGCGTCGTTGCCGTCCGCAGAGCAGGGGCAATCCCCGCATTCAACTCCATCATGCTGTTTCTGCATTATATGCAGATGATGATTCCCGGTTCCAGCTATTGGAATATAGCAATAGGAAGGGATCCAGGCGAAGTCTTGAAGGATGACGAAGGCGTTCAGACCATGAAGACGCTCGGGCAGAACATGGCATGGCTCCTCAAAAAAGTTCGGGCATGAAATGCCATTATGTCATTTAGTCAACCCACTTGACGTATTCGCTTATATCCACTCTTTTTCTTTCAAAGTTATTGAGAGGATAGTTTTTATCGGGATATCCCATGGCTATCCCCATGGCGATTTTCCGATCTGCCGGAATGGATAGAATTCTGCGCAAGAGACCCGGGTTGCGGATAGACATGGCCATGATGCAGGTTCCGATGCCCTTGTCATAGGCAAGAAGGCATATGGTCTGCAAAATGAGGCCTACGTCGAGCATGGCATATTCAACAAGGATATCTCCGGGAATGCAGGCGACAATCAGGCATGGCGCACCGAATAGCAGGGTCATGTCTTCATACAGCCTATGGCGGGCGTCCTTATCATCACGTTTGACATTCATGGCTGTCAGCATGATTTTCCCAGTTTCCGCATACCTTCCTTTCAGGCGCTCAGGCCAGACCTCGTGCATGGGGACATCGAGGGGAAATGTTTGGCCATCGACGAATGACCGGTGATTCGCCTCTCTGAATTCATCAAGCCTTTTTCCCGTCAGCACATAAAATTCCCACAGCTGCGTGTTGCCCCAGGACGGCGCCCAGCGTGCCGTCTCCAGGATATCACGAATTGTTTCCCGGGAAATCTCTTTTGCTTTGAATTTCCTTATGCTCCGCCTTCCTTCGATTGCAGCTCTTAATTCCATTTCATACCCTTTCTGAGATCATTTGATTTATTCCTTCCCTCGTGTCTGTCATACAACGATTCTCAATTAGATTATAGCATGGGTCCCCGGAAAGGAGGGAAAACGGGGGACCCATGGCCCGAAAAGATGAGAGGGAGAGAAAAACAACTCACGACTTCGGGTTTTTTCTAAAATGTCCACTTACTACCTGATATGCTCTCTCAGTAAAGCCCCTTGCGCATTAGGCAGGGCATTCTCTCAGTCTTCGTTTATCAAGATCTGCTCAGTATTTCATTACTTCTGCAAGCTTCAAATTGGGCAGGAAGAACCCTGCCGTGATGACGCCGCCAATAATGACACCCCAGATAATGTACTTTAGCGTCCTGTGCGAATCGAATTTTGTTTCCAGCCTCATGGCCGAAAAGACAAAACCAAGAACAACAAACATAATGATAACAATAACGCCGTGCGTTGTCCAATGATGCCCCAAGGCCGCCTTCATGGCACTCATGACAGCGTCGTTTTTTTCCTTAATGACCAGGATTATGGCATTCACCACGCTTGTTATGGCCAGCGACATGCCGAACCCGGCAGTATATTTATCCATCGGTGAATTCTCCATAGCCCTTACCTCCCCATTAGTCCCATTGTTACGCCTTTGCCGATGATGCCGCCGGCGCCTTCCATGAAAAATCCCAGCACGACTATGAGCGCACAAATCCCGAGAACGAGACATCGCTTCTCCTTTTCCATGAGAGGGGCATTCCTATAAACGGCAATCGGCAGGTATATGCCAAGGAGCAGCATCACGAAAAAGAGATGTTCCTTTACTTCCATGAAATAATTGTGGGCCCATGGCCACTGTCCCGCCTTTATTATATCCCTGTCATGGCCGTAATAAACCACGTACCAGTAGCCTCCGATGATATAGGCGAGGACTATCAGCACAGCTACTGCCAGGCTTAATTTCTTTATTCTCTCGATATTTCCCTCGTTGACATTCAAGACGTCCACGAACAGAGCGACGGCAAACATTATGCCGATGACGCCCAATGCCACATGTGTCATCATTACTCCCTGGACAAACATAGTATCCCTCCTTCTCTCGGACTGCATATTGACTGTTTTTCAAAATTGAATATCTATCATCGTCATGCCGCGTTATTTGCCTTTGTCATTTGCTTCGGGCCCAAACGTCAGTTGGTAAGCTATGTAAAAGGAGTAGTAGTTAGGGCCGTAGACGTCCTGGCCTGCGGAAAGCAGCAGGTGGTGATTGTCAGTAAAGTTTATGATGGCGCCCACCGTGTAGCCTTTGCTTTCATCGATGTCGGCCTTGCTTGACGTCTTGTAGTAGAGTTCAGCACCCAAAGTCAGCTTCTTATTGATCTCCCGCTGCAACAGCCAGCCGAACTGCCAGTAGTCCCTGTTATCTTCGCCGGATGTAAACCAGTAGCCTCCGCCTCCGTAGGTGGTCCACGGTCCCCAGCTCTTCTGCAACCACAGCGGCAGGAAAAACTGGGTTTTCCCATTTCCCAGCCCTCTCGAAACGTCGCCGGTAGGTATCTCGACGAGCGGGAATATTCCCACCTGAGGAACATACTTCGATTCCTGGATGAAACGGTACTTCATGCCGAACTCCGTATCCCCATAGCCATACTGCGAACCCTCTCCTTCGGGCTTCACGTATTGGAGGGGAGCGATTAAATGGACCTGGAGATTCGGCACAAGCCCGTAGTTGACTTCAACATGGGGCAATGTGGCGGAGACCTGGTCGCGGTCTTTGATGTATTGTGAAGCGAGATATAATTCCCAATGCTTGTACTCCACCGGTTCCGGATCGTCCGTCTTAAACGGTGGACCGGCCAGGGCTGCCCTCGGTGCAAGAGCGAGAACAAGACAGAGCGCCGCGACAATGAATATATTGATTCTTCTCATCAGATCTCTTTTCCGATTTTAAAAGCCTGTCCCAGATGCTTTCCGACGCCATAATAGGATTGTATCTCCGGGCCAAACAGTACCGGCCTTACTTTTAGCATATCCGGCAGACCGTTTTCCCCGAGGACGGAATCTTCGGCTTTGACATCCATGATCTCGCCTATGAAATGCGTGTGGATCCCGATTTCACTGGCGCTCAGCAGCTTGCACTCCAGGATCAAGGGAAATTCCTGTATATAAGGGGCGTCAACTTTGTCGCCCTTTACGGCTGTAATCTCTGCGGCGGCAAATTTATCCACCGTCCTCCCCGAAACCATTCCGAGATAATCGGCTATCTTGGCCTGTGCAGAAGAAGGCACGTTCACCGTGAATGCCTTGCGTTCCAAAATGTTGCCATGGGTATACGTCGCTTTTCTTAGTGAAACAGCCACGCATGGGGGGCTGGAACTGCAGACTCCTCCCCAGGCTATGGTCATGGCATTAGCCTTCCCTCCCTTATCGTATGTCCCTATGACCCATACAGGCGTCGGATATACTAATGTTTTTGCGCCGAATGACTTTTTCATAGATGCCTCCTCGTCATATGATATTTACATCTATTATAATGGATAAGGCACGGGATACAATGGTAGTTAAAGGGGTGTAAAATAGCAGGTTGATACTCATATTCATATTTCGGTCATTTTACTTTTCCCTTGTTTTTATATAAGATAAAGCTATACGATGCTTTGAAAGGGTTGCATGCAATTGCACATAACAGCAAAACAGAAAAATCCCGATTCCATAAGCCGGGTGCCGGAATGATAGGACTGCTTTCTACTTAACGGTAAATTTTAACTATTTGAAAAGGGGGAAAGGTATGGACATTTTCACCGCCATAAAGGAAAGGCGAAGCTGCCGGAATTTCATGTCTGATCCGGTAAGTAATGAAGTGCTTGAGAAGATACTGGAGGCGGGCACGTGCGCGCCGTCGGCGGCGAATAATCAGCCCTGGGAATTTATCGTTGTTACGAATAATGAGATCAAGAAGGACATATTCACTGAATCCGAAAAATGCAGAAAAATCCTGTTTGAAAAAAGCGGTTGGAAGTGGGTTGACCGTTATAAGATCGGATTTCTCAATGAGGCGCCGGCCATCATAGCCGTCATCGGAGACCCGCAGAAGACGGGAGCGGACATGTTCCTGGAAGGAGGAGGTCTCGCCTATCAGCACGGGTGTGCGGCTGCAATCCAGAACATGCTTCTTGCGGCCCATGCCTTGGGATTCGGGACCCTCTGGTTCACCCTCTTTGAGAAAGAATCTATAAGGAAGATCCTGAAAATCGATCGGGCAAAGGAACCCCTTGCACTTATATGCCTTGGCAAACCTGTAGCTGTTTCTTCCCCGACGCCCCGAAAGGGCCTAAAGGAGATAACGGCTTACGTGCGCTGATCCGTAATCATTCGTGCAGGCACATATTATGGAAAACGAAGTTCTCTGTGCAATATGCATAAAGGCAAAAGTTTTTGCAAAATGTCTGGGATGCTCTGTTTCTCTGTGTGAAAAGTGCGCCTGTTTCGAGCTGATAGGCTCCGGTTGCGGATGTGTCTGGCCTGCGTACTACTGTTTTGCGTGCGCCCACGATCCTTTGATAAATCCCAATGCTGCATTTAGAGAGCCGGACAGATAGGTAGCTTCAANNCGGAATGACGAATAGAGGAGTTTTGCAAAGGTCTCTTCTAATAGGAGGGCGTATGGAATTTCTCGTAAAGATATTAATAAGCGTTGCCGTCATAATAGTCTGTACACAGATTGGCCGGAGCTTTCCCTCGCTCAGCGGTCTCATTGCGACGATGCCCATCGTCAGCGTCATTATTCTGCTCTGGATTTATTCAGACAATCCGGGAAATTTCAAACTGATGGAAGATTTTACCAGGGCAGCCTTATGGGGAATAATACCGAGCATTCTATTTTTTGTAGCCGCCTATATCTCTTTTGTGAAGCACTATCCCATCGGTATTGTATTATGCGTGAGCTTCGGTACGTGGCTGGTGGGAGCGTTCGTTCACCAATGGCTGCTTAGATGAGGTTGAGATAATGACTTTCTCTGACAAGTATAAAAGCATCGTTGTTTTTACCGGTGCGGGGATGTCTGCCGAAAGCGGCGTCCCCACTTATCGCGGCAGAGGCGGTATCTGGAGTCAGTACAACTGGGAGGAATATGCCTGCCAGGAGGCATTTGACAGGGATCCGCAAAAGGTGCTCAAGTTTCATGAATTGAGGAGACGATCTGTATTGGCATGCCAACCGCATTCAGGGCACTATGTTATAGCAGAACTGGAAAAGACGCATCCCCAGGTGAGGGTAGTGACCCAGAATATCGACGGAATGCACCAGCGGGCGGGAAACCGGAACGTCACAGAATTGCACGGCAGTCTCTGGCGCGTGCGCTGCCGCTCTCATGGAATAGTCGAGGATATGGGAGAAACCTTCAAGAGCTGCAAGTGCGACCAATGCGGTAGTTGGCTCCGGCCCGATATTGTGTGGTTTGGCGACATCCTAAATCAGGATGTCATCAGCGAAGCTAATTTAATGGTCAGGCGATGTGATCTTTTTATCAGTATCGGCACATCCGGCGTGGTCTGGCCCGCAGCAGGCTTCCCCAAAATCGCCAAGGAAAGCGGGGCCTATTGTATAGAAATCAACCCCGAACCAAATGAAATGTCATATTTGTATGATGAAGCCATCCGGGAGGATGCCGGCAGAGCCTTGCCGGCTCTTTTTGAAATAAACAAATGATGCCTCACATAGACCGCTGACAACCTTCTCTTTTAGAAATCCCGGCACAACTTTTTTCTATATTTTGCTTCATCTCGAAATCTCCCAATCCCCTTGAGAGTACGTTGTAATCACTGTCATTGCGAGCGACCAATGGGAGCGTGGCAATCTAAAAAAATCCCTCGCTTTACCCGGGACAGGGCTGCGGTTGCTTCACTCCCTCTCAACGACATTTTGATACGGTCTCCTTTGCCAAAGAGGAAGCGGGATATTTCCACTCTCTTTGCACAATTCATTAAATTGCGTTTAATATTTCTTTAAACGCTCCTCCGATTTCAAGGCTCTGAAAGACAGTCACGAATTCATCTCGTTTAACAATAGCCTTGTATAATCAATGTGTTATAATTTTTTATGAGGAAACTGATAAGGTTGGCACGGATATTTCATTTGTATAAGGCAAAACAAATCAGAAACATCAGAAACAAAGGAGGAAACAGATCATGAAAAAGACAGTTAAGACATTAGGCCTGGCGGTATTTGTGGTGCTGATGACATCTACATTCGGCTTTGCCGAGTATGCAACAGCCAGTGTGAGCGAATTCCCGTATTTTCAGCTTGGATGTCTGATTGTTGGCGGGATGACGATCGTCTCTCTGAAGCAAAAGTATCAGAAGATATATACGGGCGAACTGATGGGCGTGTTCACAATGTACACGATTCTCGTTGCCCTGTTCACGGCGCCGGTTTTCAATGCCATTAAGAACCTTGTAAGCTAAGAAAACCAACAAACCTGGTATTCATGGCAGTATGGTGATCAAATCTGGAGGGAAAGGAGGATAAGGCCATGTTAGCGACTCACAAGACACACCAAGACCGCAAAATGTACAGAGCGATTTTTATGCTGAGTTCGTGGGGGTTTGTGATTGTGATTGCCTCTTTCCTCTTCCTCTATGTGGGTCACAAACTGGATGAGCTTCTGGGTACTTCTCCCAACTTTATGTTCGGGTTATTTTTCCTGGCCATATTTGCCTGTATCGGCAGGCTATATCAGGATGCCTGGTTGAGGAGAAAGGATGTCTGAGATCATCCTCCCCATACGGAAAACATAAAAGATATTTTCACGATCTGTGATCCTCGCCAAAGCCCCTCTGCTATCTGCTAGAGGGGCTTAATTTTTTTGTCCCGGCACAGAAGTCTTTTCTTTTTTCCGCTTCCTTGCCGCGTTTCCACAAAAATTGTCTTTCATTGCCCGTACTGACTCTGGTATATTTAATTCATGAGACCTGTCTTTTTCCAGGCGACTTACTCTTTCAAGAAAATGATTGAAACAGACTAAATCCGCACCTGGGGCAATATCACATACAATCGCGGGGGAATGGTTACATGGCCAAATCATATCTGGCGAGTATTACCCGGAGAAAAATGGAACAATATCCGGGAGCGGCGAAATGACAGTATCCAATAGATGTCCGGTCCCGACACTTGCCGCAGGAGCTCTGGTTGACGGATTCCGTGTCCTCCGCGTTCTACAGATCCCGGAAATACGGATAACCGCATATGAAATGGAGCATGCAAAAACGGGTGCGAAAGTCCTTCACCTTCACTGCAATGACCGAGAGAACCTCTATGCCGTAGGGTTTCGTACACCACCGGAAAATTCCACGGGCGTGCCTCACATTCTTGAACACTCGGTGCTTGCCGGTTCGGAGCGATATCCACTGAGGGATGTCTTCAACGAGCTGCACAGGGGAACGCTGCAGACCTTCATCAACGCCTTTACCTACCCAGATAAGACCATCTATCCCGTAGCGAGCCAGGTGAGGGCAGATTTCTTCAATCTCGCCCGCGTATATACGGATCTGGTGCTGCGACCCCGTCTATTGAAGGAGACGTTCTGTCAGGAAGGTCACCACCTGGAATTCTCCAATCCGGAAGATGCAAAAAGCGAACTCATCATCTCGGGAATAGTCTTCAATGAAATGAAGGGCGCTTATTCCTCTCCTGAGGCCCTGATGTACAAGGCCATCCAGCAGCATCTCTACCCCGATACCCCTTATTCCTTCGATTCAGGAGGAAACCCCGATGAGATCCCGCTTCTTACATATAAGCAGTTTAAGGCATTTCATCGTGCCTATTACTCGCCGACAAACGCGCGCTTCTTCCTCTACGGCGACATACCACCGGCAGACCACCTGGCATTTCTGGCAGAGATGCTTGCAGGGTTCGATCGTGTGGAGGTAGACTCAACTATCGAGAGTCAATCAAGATGGCAAAAACCATCGTCCATACACGGCGCCTATCCGATTGCCAAAGAGGATGACCCAAAAGGGAAAACAGCCGTGAACGTTGCATGGATGATGGCGGAAAACGTCCAATATGAAACAGCCCTTCTCCTTCAGATAATATCGGGTATGCTGGTTGGAAGCGCTGCCGGCCCTCTCCGCAAGGCCCTCATCGATTCGGGGCTCGGTGAAGATCTGTCTCCTCTCACGGGGGTAGAGTCTGACCTTAAGCAGATAGCATTTGTCGTAGGGTTGCGGGGCACAGATCCGGATAAGACGCCGCGCATCGAGGCATTGATCATCGATACGCTAAAGGACATTGCAAAATCCGGCTTTGATCGGGCGCTCATCGAAGGGACTCTTCACCAGGTGGAATTCAACGGCAAGGAGATTATTCGCAGCGCGTATCCGTACGGGATCATACTCATGGGAAGGGCCTACCACACCTGGCTGTATGATGGTGATCCCCTGGAAGGCTTGAATTTCCCCCGCGCCATCGAAAACATTCGCAAGAAATGGGAAGCGAACCCGGAGCTTTTTCAGGAGATCGTCCGGAAATGGTTTCTTGACAATCCTCACCGACTGCTCTCCGTTATGGAACCAAGCACGACCTACCAGGCGGAGCAGCAGGAGGCGTTCAAAAAAAAGATGGCTCTGCTTAAGGCATCACTTTCCGGCGACGATCTGGAGAAGATCCGGAGGGATGCTCACGCCTTGAAAAAATTCCAAGTTGAGCCGGATGCTCCCGCGGCTGCGAAGGCACTGCCAAGACTGAGCATCAGCGACATATCCCGTTCGATAGAAACGATTCCCACAACAAAGGCGGCAATTGAAAATGTCCCGGTCATGATACATGACATCTTTGCCAATGGCGTCGCCTACCTGGATATGGCCTTCGATGTATCCGATGTGCCGGAAGACCTTCAACCCTATCTCCCCCTCCTGGCAAAGTTGATTGCCAACATGGGGGCAGCAGGCCTGGACTACGAAGAAATGGCAAAACGCATTGTATTGAAGACGGGGGGAATCGGTTATCACTTGTCCGCAGGCATGACCGTGGACGGTAAGAAAAACTGGCAAAAGCTGATCTTTCGGGTCAAGGCCCTCCAGAGGAATATCGCAGACGCAGTCGGCATAATCTCCGATATTCTCATAACAGGAGATATGTCGAATGAAATCCGGATGCGTGACCTGATTGCGGAAAGGAAAAATGACCTACATGCTTCCGTTATACCTTCGGGTCACACTTTTGCACGGAGGTCTGCGGGCCAGGCTTTATCCATAGCGGCATACAGGGACGAACAGTGGCACGGCAGGACACAGCTTAAGTTCGTCAACCTCATCGCCGATGAATTCAACGAAAGAAAAAAGGAACTTCTGGACAGGCTGACTTTTCTGCAACATATGGCTTTCAGAAAAGACCGGCTGCACATTAATTTAACAGCAGACGCAGAAGGGCTTTCTCTTCTGAGAGAAAGTATGGCCGATTTCGTCAGGCGTTTATCCTCAGATGGCGGCATTGGAAACCCCAGCATTCCGGCTTCCTCCGGCGTCAATACGGGTATTGCCATTCCCGCTCAGGTCTCATATGTGGCGAAAGTTCTTCAGGCGCCTGCATACGCCGATCCCCTTTCCGCCCCCATGTTTGTTTTGGCCCGGCAATTGTCGAGTGGGTATCTGTACAAGCATATCAGGGTTCAGGGGGGGGCCTATGGAGGCATGTCGCAATATGACCCGATGAGCGGCATTTTCGCCTTGCTCTCATACAGGGACCCAAACATAATCAATACCCTGAATGTTTACTGCAAGGCGGAGGAGTTTATCTCGCAGAACAAGATTTCCGCGGAGGAGCTTGAGAAGACAGTTATTGGAACGATAGGTTCTCTCGATAAACCCTTGGATCCTTCGAGCCGGGGGTACATCGCAATGATTCGTGACTTCACAGGTCTCACAGATGAAGACCGCCTGAAATTCAGACACATGATCCTTGACATGACACCGGAACTGCTACTGGAAGCCGCTTCCCGTTATTTCGCAAGGGCAACGAATACTGCAGTCATTGCCGTATATTCTTCATACGAAAACCTTCAGAGGGCCAATGAGACCCTGGAGCCGAAGCTTGAAATAGAGCCGCTGGTTTGATCTTCCATGGAATGTCAGGGCGGCGCCATACAACGAAAGCTGGATAGGAGCATTAGCGAGCACGACAGCAGCGCTCGCAAGTAAATTTAACAGCGATGAAAAGGAAACGTGACTTCCTTAGAGATCTGAGCAGTATCACTCACAGGCCATGCACGTATTTCCCGGAAATCACGGCCCCTGTGGAAGAGGCCTTTTTGTGGAATGCAAATCTTTCTCCCCGGCAGACCGATGAATTTCTTGCGCGGGGCTGGCGTCATGTCTCGTCGTATTTCTACCGCAACAGCTGCAGCAATTGCCGGCGCTGTCTTCCCATCCGCGTGCCTGTGGGTATGTTCGAACCTTCAAAGAGCCAGCGTCGCGTCCTTAGAAAAAACACAGAGACTGAATTCAAGATGTTTGAGCCTGCGGAGTTTGCAGTCAAGTATATCAAAAAAAGCCTTTCACTCTACAACAGATTCCTGCGTATCCGCTATCATAAACCTCCCTGTGATTTGGACGGATACTTCAACGAGTTTTTTGTGTCGCCGACGCGGCTTCTTGTCTCTGCATTATTTATAAATGGCAGGCTCGCAGGCAACGGATTCCTTGATCTGGGAGAAATATCCCTCTCAACAATCTACTTCTCTTTCGAGCCGCGGTTCAGTTCCTTCTCTCCCGGAACCTTTTCCATCATGAAGGAGATCGAGTGGGCCCGTGACAGAGGTCTTAAGTATTACTACCTGGGGTATTGCATAAATGAGATTAGCGCGATGCGCTACAAGGGATTATTCCGGCCCGTAGAACTCCTGGATTTTGATAGGGGGGAATGGAAAGAACCTGATACCGGAAAAGTTGAAGTGAGGAATAAAAGACCTAAAGTTAAATAATGGATAGATTAAGAGATGGGCATGGATCAATTTGCATCATCTCCGGGAACGCTGTTAGCATCTTCATGATTCAAGGGGTCAGGGATTCAAGCGAAACGCTATGAGCAGCAGGGGCTTAAAGGTCTGGCAAGAATCATATCAATAGTGGTTCATCCGGTTCATGCGTACTTTTGAGTTGATAATCTGTTGAATTCGATAGCGAGCGCATTCCCCGCAGCTTGCTGCGGGGTAAGCGAGCGAATGACGAACGATACTGTTCCTTAAGAATCGAAGATTCTCCGCAGCTTGCTGCGGAGAGCTTCAATTGAGCCTTGACTGACTTACACCTACTTATCCTCACTCTGAATTTGTACTGAGTATCGAGGAGTCGGGTGGCGCGGGGGAATTTCACCCCCACGCTCCCACGGATCCG
>PLLV01000103.1 GCA_003142295.1 Syntrophaceae bacterium | reverse complement strand
GGGTAGCAGGCATCACCAAGGCGGCAGCGACGAAGGCATTAGAGGCTTATGTAGGTGCAGTAACCAAAGAGCTCAAAAAGAGCGGGAGATTGGGCCTCGTCGGGTTTGGCACCTTTTCTGTTGTGAAAAGAAAGGCAAGGGAGGGAAGAAATCCGCAGACTGGAAAAGCTATTAAGATACCGGCTAAGAAAGTTGTAAAATTCAAGGCAGGAAAGGAACTGGCAGATAAAGTAAAATAGAAGATCATAGTATAAGGACATTTTGCAATTGAGGTCTCCGGTTATTTAGTACCGGGGGCCTCAATGCATTTGGGGCATCATGGCACATTGACAGGAACTTTNNTAAAATATTTCAAAGTCTATTCTTAGCAGCTAAACTGAGGGATATAAATTGGCAAAGAAGAGAATATTGAGTGGCATGCGGCCCACAGGTAACCTGCATCTGGGACACCTTCACGGGGCACTCAAGAACTGGATAGAACTTCAGAACAGCGGCGATTATGAGTGTTTTTATTTTATAGCCGACTGGCACGCGCTGACCAGTGAATACGATAATACGGACATGATTAGAGAATATATACTCAACATGAGCATTGACTGGCTCAGTGTAGGCTTGGACCCTGCAAAGAGCACCTTGTTTATCCAGTCCTGCATAAAAGAGCATGCTGAACTTTTCGTAATCCTTTCCATGATAACTCCTCTGCCGTGGCTGGAAAGAAATCCTACTTATAAGGAAATGAAAGAGGAGCTCTCGGAAAAAGACCTGTCCACCTTCGGATTTTTGGGTTATCCCGTCCTCCAGGCAGCGGATATTATCATGTACAAGGCCTACGGAGTGCCTGTTGGGGTGGATCAGCTTCCCCACGTGGAACTTACCAGGGAGATTGCCCGGCGCTTCAATTTTCTCTACAGAGAAATCTTTCCCATCCCAGTGCCCTTGCTGGCGGAGGTTCCTAAACTCCTGGGCATTGACGGGAGAAAAATGAGCAAGTCTTACAATAACGCCATTAACATCAGTGATCGGGGAGATGAATTAAGGGCAAAAATTGAAGCCATGTTTACTGATCCTCAGCGCATGAGAAAAAATGATCCAGGCAGGCCGGAACTTTGTAATGTTTTTACTTTTCATCAGATCTATTCGCCAGCGGAGTTTGTCAGGGAAGCATCAGTAGAATGTAAGAGGGCAGGTATAGGCTGCACGGATTGCAAGAGGCGCCTTGCTGATGGGATAATAGAAGGTTTGCGGCCTATTCACGAGCGTCAGGACTATTTTCGACAGCATATCAATGAAGTCAAGAGCATTATCGAGGACGGGAACGTCAGGGCAACGAGGGAAGCCTGTGTGACGATGGAGGAGGTCAGGGAAGCGATAAAAATCTAATAATCTCCCCCGCAGGCTGCCGTTTCTTTCACAGGGACAGGTTTCATGGCGCCGAAGCTTCACTGCTGCCCGCATCCTGAGACTCAAGTCCCACAATATTCTCCAATTCTGTGGTTATTTGTAATTTGTAAGAGTGTCATTATGGAATACGAGGTCAAACTCGATATATTTGAAGGGCCCCTGGATCTTTTGCTTTATCTCATCAAGAAGAATGAGATCGACATCTATGATATCCCTATCGCTCTCATTACAGAACAGTATCTTCAGCACATCGAAATGATGAAATATCTCAATCTGGATGTCGCCGGGGACTATCTTCTGCTGGCATCGACACTGATACATATTAAATCGAAAATGCTTCTTCCCGTTGAGGAAGGCGACGCCGGGGAGACCGAAGATGAGCCGGACCCCCGCGCGGAACTTGTCAAACAATTACTCGACTATCAGGTCTTCAAGGAAGCAGCGGCGCAACTGGATCAAAGGCCTCTTTTGGAAAGGGATATTTTTAAGAGAGGACTCTCAGCTGAGAACGGATGTGCCGAAAGAGGCGAAGATGAGACGGATGTGGAAGTTAGCGTCTTCGAGCTTGTAGAAGCTTTTTACAGAATCATTTCTTCCATGAAAGAGCCGGAATTCATGGAGATTGACGTGGAAAAGTTGTCTCTCACCGACAAGATAAACGAAATTATGGGAAGGCTTGCAGAGAAGAAGAAACTTACATTTGTTGAATTGCTGCGAGATTCCTCGGATAAAAGAATGATCCTGTATACTTTCCTTGCTATTTTAGAGCTCATGAAATTGAGAATGATCAAGGTCTATCAGGCCAGTTCCTTTGGTGTGATAAGAGTCGTTCTTGCCGCGGAGTCATAAATGGGGATTAAGTAAAAAGTCTCCGTGCCTGTGCAGGGCAGGCGGGAGCTTAAGTTGCGCCTCATCATGAGGTGCCGTGGCGTGCGGCACTTTATGCCTCATGCTTGCGGAACTTATTTATGAAGCTCTCCATGTATAGACTGTTTGCCACTTTTTAGAGGTTATTGAAGATGGAAGAGACAAAGGCAATAATAGAAGCTATCATTTTCGCATCAGAATCTCCACTTACTGTAGATAAAATTAGAGAAGTTTTACATGAAGTTGATAGAAGTGAAATATCTCGCCTAGTGCAAGATCTGATTAATGAATATGAAAAGAGACGAGGCGGTTTTCTCCTTCAGGAGGTTGCCGGGGGTCTTCACTTCAGGACAAGGTCAGACTTAAGTTTCTGGATCAATAAATTGATGAAGGCGAAACAGTCGATGCTGACGAATGCCGCTATGGAGACCCTCGCTGTAGTTGCATACAAACAGCCCGTGGTGAAATCGGAAATAGACAGGATCCGGGGTGTGGACGTTGGCAGCTCTTTGAAGGGATTGCTGGAGAAAAAACTTGTGAGAATTATGGGACGAAAGGATGTCCCAGGTAAACCCATCATGTACGGTACAACAAAAAAGTTTCTTGAAATATTCAGCTTGAAAGACCTCTCGGAACTGCCGACTCTGAAGGAATTGAAGGATTTGCAGGATGGCACAGAGGCTCTGGGCACTGAATCCCAAATACCAGACAATGTGGAAATCTGAATGTCCGAAACTCTTGGGATTTTAATATTTGAATTTCGGATTTGTTTAGGGATTGCATGAAGGAGCGTCTTCAAAAGATTATAGCCGCTTCGGGGATATCGTCAAGGCGAGTGGCTGAAAAAATGATCGCCGAGGGCAGGGTAACTGTAAATGATGCCGTAGTAAGGCAGCTTGGCGCTAAGGCCGATATTGGTGCAGATGAGATCCGGGTTGACGGTAAGTTGATATTGCCGGAAGTGTCTAAAGTCTACCTGATGCTCCATAAACCCAGAGGGTATGTGACGACACTCCATGATCCAGAGAGGCGGGCAGTCGTTACAGACTTGCTCTCCGGTATATCGGAAAGGATTTTTCCTGTTGGGCGGCTGGACTATGATTCTGAAGGCCTGTTGCTCTTGACTAATGACGGTGATTTTTCCCAGAGAGTGCAGCATCCCCGGTTTAGGATTCCCAAGACTTACATGGTCAAGATTGAAGGGAATCTGACGAAGAGCGAGGTTCGTGCATTGTCNNAGCTGGCTTACCCTGACCATTGCAGAGGGAAGAAACAGATTGATTCGCAGGGGACTGGAGTCTCGGGGCCACCCGGTCGTCAGGCTCATCCGGATGGCGATTTCAGATATAAGGTTAGGCAATATGAAAGCAGGAGCATTCAGGCACCTGACCAAGAAAGAAGTCCAGCATTTATTATCATTCTCATAGATATATGCTTCTTTCAGGGCCACTAATTTCGACAAAAAAATTTGTCTTGACATTAAAACGAAAATAAATNNCTGCTGTGACGTGAATCGTAAGAAGGAGGAGGTATGAACAAGTCTGGACTCATTGAGGCATTAAGTGGAAAAGAGAACCTGACGGAGAAGAAAGCAATTGATGTGGTTAATCTGGTCTTTAAGGGTTTTACCGACGAACTGAAAAAAGGCGGCAGGATTGAGATCAGGGGCTTTGGCAGTTTTGTGGTAAGAAATTATACGGCCTATACCGGCAGGAATCCCAAGACGGGGAAGAATATAATGGTATCGCCGAAGAAACTGCCTTTCTTCAAGGTGGGTAAAGAACTTAAAGCCAGAGTCGATGCTAAGAAGTAGATTATTCATACCGTTTAGATAAACCATAAGATTAGTAGCTCACAAATATCAAGGCTGAAGTGTAAGGGGTCATTCTATGATCCCTTTTTTTTAGCACTCTCTTATTTCTTATTTGCCGGAGCGTGGACTCAGCCTTCCTCTTGTCCCTCCTCCATGGCTGAAAGGCGGTTGCCTGATAAGGTCATTGCTTGGAGGCGCGTGTTGAAGAAGATTGATATCTTCGATGATCAGCCCTCGATCAATTAAGTATATGAAAGAAATTATGCGAAGATTGCCTGTTCTTCATATCGGTCTTTTTCTGGCAACTCTTCTTTGTACCCTCGTTGCGGGTACACTGCAGCAGGGCATCAACCCGATCGAAAACCCGTCGCTCCTCTGGAAGGGGATACCGTTTTCATTTACACTTTTGCTGATCCTTGGCGCCCATGAGTTCGGCCACTATTTCATGTCCAGGAAACACCATATCGATGTAACCCTCCCATATTTCATACCGGCGCCTTCGCTTGTCGGCACTTTCGGGGCGTTCATCAAGATGAAATCACCTATCATGGATCGCCGGATCCTTTTAGACGTCGGTGCCGCAGGCCCTCTGGCGGGATTGTGCGTAACGGTTCCGGTTCTGCTGGTCGGCCTTTCTCTTTCAGAGGTCAGGTATGAGACAGTTGAGACGGGCTTCAGTCTGGGCTCATCTATGCTTTTCTCAATAATGAACTGGATAATTCACGGCTCTGTGCCGGACAGTGCCAATATCATTCTTCATCCCATAGCATTTTCCGGCTGGATTGGATTGCTGGTTACCTCTTTGAATCTTTTGCCCGTGGGTCAGCTTGACGGCGGTCACGTGGCCTATGCAGTTATTGGCCCAAGGCAGGGTATCGTCGCAAAGGTAGTGCTCGTCATCCTTGTCATACTCGGTGCGATCGGCTGGGTCGGCTGGCTTGTGTGGGCAGGCATTCTGTTTTTCATGGGAATACATCACCCGCCGGTTATTTATGACTGGATCCCTCTCGATACAAAAAGGAAAGTCGTTGGCTGGCTCACGATAGCGGTCTTCGTTATGACCTTCACGCCCATCCCGTTCTGATTTATATCAAACCTTCTTCACGAAAGCTGAAAAATCTGTTTTCACCGATGATGACGTGATCATGGACGATGATATCCAGTATCTTCGCCGTTTCCTGGATGGTCTTCGTTAGGCGTATGTCCGCATCCGATGGCTTCACGTGGCCCGAGGGATGATTGTGGACGAGAATGACGGCAGATGCTTTTTTTTTCAGGGCGTTTTCCAGGACTTTTCTCGGGTAGACAACAGCCTGGTTCACAATGCCTTCCTGGATGGTTTCAATATCCGTCATCCTGTTTTGCGCATCCAGGTATATGACGCAAAATTTCTCATCCTTGAGACCGCCCATGTAGGTCTTACAGTAATCGAGCAGCTCACTCGTACAGGTTATCTGCGCTTTCTCCTTTGCCTTTTCTTTGAGGTAGATGATCCCTGTTTCTTTTATAAGCTTTATCAGGATCGCCGTATGAGCGCCGATACCTTTGACCTTCTCCAGGCTGTCTTTCTCCGCATCCATGATGCCTTTGAGAGAGCCGAATCTACTGATGAGTTCTTTTGCCAGAGGTTTGACATCTTTCCGAGAAATGGCATACGATAAGAGGAGTTCCAATACCTCATAGTCGTGGAACGCATCAACGCCTGATTCGGAAAATTTCTTCTTCAGGCGTTGACGATGATCTTTATAGTGAGGCGTATCGGAAGATATACTCACGGCAATTCTTTTTTCCCTATCTTTCAGCAGAATCAGCCCAGATTGGCTTTGACGAAATCCCAGTTGATCAGCTTCTCAATAAATGTTGCCAGATAGTCCGGCCTCCTGTTCTGGTAATCAAGATAATATGCATGTTCCCAGACATCGACGGTAAGCACGGGTTTTAAGCCATGGGCAATCGGCGTGTCGGCATTGGCGGTTTTTGTCACTTTCAATTTGCCGCCGTCCAGAACCAGCCAGGCCCAGCCGCTGCCGAACTGGGTAACCCCGGCGTTCTTTAATTCTTCTGCGAATTTATCAAAACTTCCCCATGTCTCATTGATCTTGTCGGCGACTTTTCCGGTAGGTTTACCGCCTCCGTTCGGCTTCATGCACTGCCAGTAGAAGGAATGGTTCCAGACCTGCGCCGCATTATTGAAGAGGCCGCTCTTGGCTGCATCGCCTATAGTCTTCTTGACGATAGTTTCCAATGACTCGTTAGCGAGATCCGTTCCTGCTATCAGTTTGTTCGTGTTGTCCACATATGCCCTGTGATGCTTTCCGTGATGAAACTCAAGGGTGTTTGCGCTGATGTGAGGTGCGAGCCCGTCCTTCGCGTAGGGCAGGTCAGGTAGTTGAATAGCCATAGTGGTATCCTCCTTTTTTCTATAAAGTATAGCACATCGAGGGCTGGCGGCGCAAGCGACGACTGTGCAGAAAAGTTGACCTGCACTGGGAAATATAGACCACGTTGAAGGTCAGAATTCTGCCATTTTGAGCGGCAGAGGCGTTATTCTTTCGCTGACATTAAATGAATAGGTCAGGCCCATCGTATTTTGAAATCCAGCCACGCGATGTAAATCATCATAATTATCATGAATACCGCTGCCGGCAGGGCTGTTTCCTTACTGAAAAGAGATAAAGCTAAACCTGCAGCGAGCCCGTAGTTCTTAAGAGTGCCAAGCAGACAGAGGCTGGTCAGTTTGTCCTTACTTATGCGAAGCAGCGTACCGATCCATTCGATCAAAAATCCCAACAGAAATGTACTCGCCAAGGCGATAGCAGCGACGGGAAAGAGCGAAGAAGGTTGCTCTATAATTGTTTCTCGATTCAATGCCACAATCGTATAAAGAATCAGGGAAAAGCACCACTTGATAAGAATTCCCTCTATAGGTTCTATCTTCTCATGAAACCGTCTCCTCACGATAATCTTGAAAAGAATGAGGGGGAGGGCGATTAATGCAGTTGCGATCACGAACAGCTTGGTTATATCAATGGAATGTATGTCCAAAAGGCCAGAGGCTATTACGGGAATAATTATCAGGGCGCCAATGTAAGCGCCGATGGTTCCCATGACCGCATAGCTTTCGTTTCCTCTCCATGAACTGGCCAAAGGGGCAACTGCTACGGCAGGAGGAACGGCTGCCATGATGATGAACCCGATCCATAATTTTTCATCGTGAATCAGGAAGGCACTCGACCCAACAATAAAATTTCCCAGTATTACATAGTTCATGAATACGCCAACAAGGGCGGGGATTAAAGGAGACCTCCGGTATTCATGAACTTTGCCTGAAAAACCTGCCATGGCCAAAGTTAAAATGAGGGTTAAAGTTGGCAGCACCAACAGTCTTGTCCATTGCGCGCCATGATCGAAAAGCAGACCGGCTGTTATGGCCGATAGCAAGATGAAATTTCGGTTATGTAGAAGGGCTCTTACTTTAGCCACCACACATCTCCATTAGTTTCACACTTTGATGATTCTTCTGTAAGTGAGGCCCGTGAGGAAAAAAATGAAATTAATCAGGACAATCGTTGCCCCTGTTGGGAGATCAAGGGAAAAGGAGACGACGATTCCCGAGACTACTGAGACCACAGCCGATAACGAGGCAGTCAACATTACCGCCTTAAAGCTTCTCGCGATCTGGAGGGCGGTTACCGCCGGGAATATAAGTAATGCGGAGATGAGCATGATGCCCACGACTTTCATGGACAAGACGACTGTCACTGCGGTGAGAAGAACAAACATCGTATTGATCGATTCCGTATTTATGCCGGAGGCTTTCGCCGAGTCTTCGTCAAAGGTTATGGACAAGAGCTCATTGTAATAAAAAATGATCATCAGGATAACAAATATGGAAAGTCCGATGGAAATAAAAACTTCTGTTTCGCTGATTGACAGGATGCTGCCGAATAGATAGCTGAACAGATCTATATTGAAACCGCCTGCCATACTCGACAACATGACCCCTCCTGCAATGCCCAGGGAAGAGACAACACCGATGGCGGCATCTCCGTAAAGTCTCGCCCTTTCGGTCAGCCTGAGAATGCCAACGGAACATATCATGACAATGGGTATCGATACATATAGTGGCGACATCTTGAGAAGCAGCGCCAGCGCCACACTGCCGAATGTCGCATGGGCAAGGCCGTCACCTATGAGGGAAAATCTTCTCAGTACCAAGAAAACGCCCAGCGTGGAGCAGAGAATGCCTATAAATGAACCGGCAATTAGCGCCCGCTGAAGAAATCCGTATCGAAAGAATTCAGTCAGTTCCATGGTCACCGGAGGGACAATCGAGGTTCTGATTATGTCTATGGCAGATGACGTGCTGTGCAAACTCGCCAAAGAATTGGGTAATCTCGCGGGATTCGCAAAAATCTTCGAAACTTCCGTAAAAAACAATCTTCTTATCAACATAGAGGAGCTTTGAAGTGTATCTTCCGATGTTTCCCGTGTCGTGGGTGACAATCACAATTGCGACTTGCCTCTCCTTATTCAGGCTCTGCATGATTTCGAAAAAACGATCCCTCATTTCCGGGTCTAATGCATCTGTTGGTTCATCGACAATCAGGAATTCAGGATCATTCACAATAGCCCTGGCAACGAGGACCCTCTGTTGCTGGCCTCCCGAAAGTTCCCCTACGGGAGCGTTCTTGTGCTTCTTCATATCGAGGAGGTCAAGTACATTTTCGACTCTTGCATGGTCAGATCTGTTCATGTGCTTGGGGAATTGCTTTTTGGAAAGAAGCCCCATGGCGACGACCTCAGTGACTGTAGCGGGGAAACGGGGATTCAAGGCGGCAATGTGTTGTGGAAGATACCCTAATTTGTCCCATCGGGAAAATGCGGCAATGTCATCNNCCGAAAAGTGTAATTCGGCCGCTGTATGGTTTTAACAGACCAAGAATGACCTTTATTAAGGTTGTTTTTCCCGAACCGTTGGGTCCGACAAGGCCGATATAATCGCCTTTCTTTATCGAAAATGAGATGCCGCTTAGGACATCTGACGAGTTATACCGAAAGTAAAGATCTTCAACAGTAAGAATATCTACTGGCATTGTAATCCCGCCTTAAGGTTTTCCAAATTTTTTTCCATCAGCGAAATAAATGTAACCCCACTTTCCATTTCTTCCCTGGTCACATTATGGGCGCCATGAAGCATTAGCAGGCCGCACCCCGTTTCTTTCGCAATGACGTCGGCGACTCTTGGTGCTGCTAGCTCTTCATAATATATGTAATTGACACCGTATTTTCTTACATTCTTGGTGATTTCAACAAGTCTCTTAGGCGTTGGTTCTGCATCTGGGGAAAAACCTTTATACGCTGATACATACGTAATGCCATACCTTTTTGCGAGATATCCGAAAGCGAAATGCCCTGCATGGATGATTACCGTCTTTCTGCATCGTGACAGCGTATTTTTATACTTTTTGTCGAGTTCCTCAAGCCTTTTGTTGTATTCATAAGAGTTTTTCGTGTAGAAATCTTTGTTTTGAGGATCTTTGGCAATAAATTCGGTGGCTATTGTCTCCACCATTTTTATGGCATTTGCCAGATCAAGCCAGATATGGGGATCAGGACTCCCGGATTCGTCTGCATGGGCGTGTTCCTCATCGCCACGATTACTTGTTCTTTGTAATAGGGTGATGCCTTTGCTTGTGTCGACAATGGTGAGGCTTCTGGTGTCAATGCCCTTTAACAGGCCGCCAACCCATGGTTCCATGAATTTGTTGGTAAAAAGAAAGATGTCTGAATCCTGGATTCGTTTTATATCAGCCGGCCTCGGTTCAAAGGCGTGAGACTCGACCCCTGGCGGCAGCAGTGAGTTTACTTCAACTTTTTCACGCCCGATATGTCTGGCAAAATCATAGAGGGGGAATAGAGTTGTTACTACCTTAAGCTTTTTCTGACCCACCGTCACCTTTTCACTCTTTTGACAGGATGGAAAAAAGAAGAATGTCAGAATCGTAATTGCTAAAATGGGTAAAAACGCCTTTTTCATATCTCCCCGAACTATGCTTTATGAAAACCCCATATTCTCAGAATTATCCTTGCCCAGTGTGATTAGCATTTTCTTCTAACATATTTCTTTTAGCACAGAAATACAACCCCTTTACAATTTTCTCCTGCAACGCACTAACGATTTTTCTTGACAAAGCGGACAATTAATATCATTGTGAGCGACAATTCATAATATGAACAGCCATTCTACAATTTGAACATCCGCCCGAAAATGGAAAAATCAAAAAGAAAAGAGATGGAATTTCAGGTCCGAAGGACTGAAATTCTTAGTCAGGCAGAAAAGATATTTGCTGCAAAAGGATTTCATAATGCCACCATGGCAGAGATTGCCAGCGCATCCGGTTTTGCCACAGGCACTCTGTATCAGTTCTTTGAGGGCAAGGAAAACCTGTACAATATAATGGTGAGCGAGAAACTGGACAGGATGTATCTTGAAATCAGAGAGTCAGTGAACAGTCAAGAAAGAATAGTCGACAAGATCGAGAAATTAGTAGAATCACATTTTCACTTCGTGGAAAACAACGTCGATTTCTGCGACCTTCTTATACGCGGCGAAGGTTTGACCCTCTCGGATAAGGGGACGATTTTGAGGGATAAACAAATAGCGGACTACTTTAACCACATCGGTTTTGTGGAAAGCATCATGCGCTTCGGGATGGAGACAAGAACGTTGAAGAGTGGGGATCCACGCATGATGGCTTACACACTTTTGGGCATCATCCGGTCATTCTTTTATTACTGGATGCTCACAAATCAGGAGACACCTTTGAGTGATAAGGTGGGTTGCGTCTCGGACATCTTTCTCAAAGGGGTGGGTCTGGAGTCGACGGAATGAACGATTGGCGGCTTTCCCTCGTAGTCGGCATTTTGCTGGTCGTGATTGCGGCGGCCGTGCCCGCCTCCGTGCATGCGAAAGAGTATTCCCTCGATGAACTCTATCGCATCGCCCTTGAACGTGCTGAGAGGATTAAACTATCGGAGGAAGACTTGTATGTCGCCAAGACGGGTAAGGATAAGGCGTTGTCATTATTGCTCCCGAAATTATCAGCCTTTGGCAATTACACAAAATACACCACAGATAAATACAACGATATGGGTACGATTCTTCAACCGGATAAGGCAACTTCCTGGGGCGTGCGGGCTGATGAGTCCTTGTCGTTGAGCGGAAGAGAACTTACGGCACTTAGCATCTCAAGGGAGAACATTGTAAAGAGCCAGCATGACCTTTATGCCACGAGGGAAGGTTACCTATTGAACATCGCATCTGCGTACTATGATGTTATGAAGGCTAAGAAAGCCCTTGATATCGCTGAGTCGAATCTGGAGAGGCTTATTAAATATAGAAATGCCGCGGAAAAGCGTTTGAAGGTTGGGGAAGTGACAAAAACAGTGCTGCTCCGTGCTCAGGGGGAACTTTCTGGTGCTCGATCTGATGCTATTAAGGCAATAAACGCACTGGAACTTGCAAAGGCCGTTCTTGCGCGGACTGTCGGTATCGAAGGAGATTTTCAACTAAAAGAAGCGCCCCCAGAGGACATGAATATTACTACTGAATCTTCATTCCAGGAGATGGCATTCTCTGGGAGGGCAGATCTCAAGAGTCTTGAAATACAAAAGAAGATGGCGGAAGAACAGGTCAAGTATGCAAAGGGTGCCTTCTGGCCGACGCTGTCCGCGTCAGGGGTCTATACATCGTGGGATCAGTCGCCGGAAACACAGACACTGGTGAGAGACAGCACTTATGGGCTTCTGTCATTGAACTTCCCTTTCTTTGAGGGAGGCTTGAGAAGGGCTGAAGTCAGGGAGGCCCGGGCAAGGGAGCGACAGTCTGCGCTTGTCTACGATGATTTTAAGAAGTCTATAGGTATTGAGGTCCAGAGTGCATATCTCGATCTTGTGACACAAAAGGGGATCATCAAATACTTAGAAGACCAGGTTGTCTATGCCAGGGATAATTTCAATGCCGTCTCCAAGCAGTTCGAGTTTGGATTGGCTCAAAGCCTTGATGTGATGGATGCGAATACATTGCTCGTTACAGCAGAAAGGAATCTGGCAGAGGCAGTTTATAATTATCAGGTGGCCATTTTGAAGATGAAAAAAGC
>PLLV01000016.1:234-8699 GCA_003142295.1 Syntrophaceae bacterium | reverse complement strand
ACTTATGTGTCCGTCCGCCGTGATGATGTGATTCATCTGCTGAAAGACATGGTCGATGCGGTGCATGCCGACGGGGGCATCGCAGGCATGCACTGCTGCGGCAATACGGAGTGGAGCATTCCTATCGACGCCGGTGTGGATATCATCAGCTTCGACGCCTTTCAGTATGGAGAGACAATCGCCATGTATGCCGAGGCCGTCAAAGCTTATCTCACGAAAGGTGGTGCGCTTGCCTGGGGAATCGTGCCCACCTCAACACTCATCCGGAAACAGACTGTGGAGTCCCTTGCTCTTCGCCTCGAAGGCATGATGGATCACCTCGCTTCCAAGGGCATCGAAAAAAGGCTCATTGCCGATCAGGCCCTCTTAACGCCTTCCTGCGGCACCGGTTCCCTGACGCCTGAGGAGGCAGAGCTGGTATATGACAGGCTGGCGGCGCTCTCCGCTTTTATGAAAGAAAAGTATAAATAAGACTAAGGTGTAACTATTGAAGCTTGCTATCTCCGGAAAAGGAGGCGCGGGTAAATCGACGCTGGCCGCCGCCCTGCTCCTCCTCATGGCCCGCCATGGCAGGAAGGTCCTGGCGGTGGACGCCGACCCGGACGCCAATCTTGCCGCTGCCCTGGGGATCCCCGCCTCCGAACAGGAAATGATTGTCCCCATATCCCGTCAGGCGGCCCTGATCGAGGAGCGGACGGGAGCAGAAGTCCGGCAGTATGGGCAGATATTTAAACTCAACCCGGAGGTCTCCGACATTGCCGACAGTTTTGCTTACCATCATCAGGGTGTGGCGCTCCTCGTCCTTGGCGCCGTTGACCGGGGAGGCGGCGGCTGCGCCTGTCCGGAAAATGTATTAATGCGCGCCCTGGTTACAGACCTCGTCTTGTACAAGGATGACGCACTGGTCATGGACATGGAGGCCGGTGTGGAGCATCTGGGCCGGGCCACGGCCAGCGGCGTGGACAGGATGATCATCGTCATCGAGCCGGGCCAGCGTGCTGTAGACAGCACCCGGCGCATTCTCCGCCTGGCACATGATATCGGCCTGCAGGATATCCGGCTTGTGGCAAATAAAGTAACGGGACCGGAGGATGAGCGATTTCTTCGGGATGCCTTTCCGGAAAGTGCATTTCTCGGCATTATTCCCTACCGGGAGGAATTCCGCCGTGCCGACCGGGACGGCCGCTCCGCGCTGGAAGGTCTGCCAGATGAGTTGCTTCGTTGTTTCGAGGATATCCTGAAGAACCTTGAGGCGACGCCATGAGTGATGGTTTCGTAAAAAGACAAAACTCATCCCTCTTCAGGTCCCCCCTTTAAGAAAGGGGGGATATGTAATGCTTGATTTTCGTGATAATAATAATTTTTTTGAGAGTTCATCATGAGTAAACTGATCGCAATAGCGGGAAAGGGTGGTGTCGGGAAGACTACCGTGGCGGCGCTACTGGTAATGCGCCTGCTTCAGCGAGGATGCAGTCCGGTGCTGGCCGTAGATGCCGATCCCAATACCTGCCTTGACGCAGCCCTGGGTGTTAATGTGGTTAAGACCGTGGGCGGCGTCCGCGAGGACGCCCGGAAATTCGCCCAGGAGCAGACGGTCCGGGGCATGGACAAAAAGCGTTTTCTGGAACTCCGTATCGCCGAGAGCCTGGTGGAGAGTGATGATTTCGATCTCATTGCCATGGGGCGCTCCGAGGGGCCGGGCTGTTACTGCTATGCCAATAACGTGCTGAAAGCTGTTCTGAACGCGATGGTAAGTAGGTATCCCTATGTCGTCCTGGATAACGAAGCGGGCCTGGAAAACCTCTCAAGACGCATCGTCAATAAGGTAAGTCTCCTCGTCATTGTTACCGATCCGACTATCCTCGGTTTCGAGACGGTCAGGAGGCTCCATAAACTATCCGGCGAGATGGAGATCGCCTATGACAATCTGGCCATTGTCGTCAACCGCCTCCGGCGTCAAGAGTTACCCGCGGGCGCGGAAGAGCTCAGAATAGCCACGGGGGCCGATATCATCGTGGGTCTCCCGGAAGATAAAGATATTTTGGCAATATCTGAGAAAAACGGAAATCTGAGACATCTTTCACCGGACAATCCGCTCTTGACTGGAATGGACAGGATAATAGATATTGCAAAATGAAAGTTTCAAAATACATCTTGACGAAGTCATAAAAAAGTTCGTCATTACCTCCCCCGATAAGGACATTCGAGGGCAGGCTCCGGAGGGAATCCAGCCTTTTCTCCTAACCGTTCTTTCAATTATAAAAATAAAGCTGTTGATATTAAGGCGTGGGCGTGTTACAATGTAACACACATGGAGGTGATAAGGATGAATCAAACCCTGACAATACGAATACCGGATGATATTAGACAAGAGTTGCAGGAATTAAGTAGAGACGAGAATAAACCCGTGAGCGATGTCGTGCGCGAAGCTTTAAAAAGGTATTTAGCCATATACCGCTTCAGAAAATTAAGAAATATGGTACTCCCATTTGCAGAAGCACAAGGCATATTGTCCGATGAAGATGTTTTCAGCATGATTTCATGAAGGTCATTCTTGATACAAACGTTATTGTAGCTGCTTTTGCAGCTCGCGGCCTCTGTAATGCGGTTTTCGAGTTATGCCTTGATCGTTTTGAAATTATCCTGAGCGAACCAATCTTAAAAGAAATATTTATCAACTTAAATCGTAAAATCAAGCTACCATTACCGCAATGTGATTTAATAGTATCCTATTTGAGAGGAAACTGTTGCATTTCAGAGATTGACGATTTAGACAGATCAGTATGCAGGGATAAAAGCGATGTTCATGTATTGGGACTGGCGCAACGATCATTGGCAGAATACATAATAACAGGCGATAAAGACCTATTAGATATAGCAAACCATAAGAACACCAAAATTGTAACCCTGAGAGAGTTTTGGACAATATTGAAAGGAAGTCAGCAGAGCAACAGGTAACGCCTGCCAAATGATTAACATCCAAATGTTTCGCACTTCTTGACTTTTGCATTTTGAATTAGTATGAAATTTTGATGACCAAAGATATTAAGAAACCCGAGGATCGGGTCTGGGACCAAGCGTCGCTGGAAACATTGATCAAGGCGGAGCGCGACTGCGTCGATACCTGCTTCACCCGCCTGGATGCCCAGCCGCCCTCCTGCCGGTTCGGCACCGAAGGCCTCTGCTGCCGGATCTGCTATATGGGGCCATGCCGGATTACGAATAAGGCCCCGCGCGGCGTCTGCGGGGCCGATGCAGACACGATCGTCGCCCGTAATTTCCTCCGCGAGGTCGCCGCTGGTACGGCGGCTCATTCCGATCACGGCCGTCATCTCGTCCTACTTTTGAAACAGGCGGCGGAAGGCCGAATAGCCGATTACGTGATCAGGGACGAAAGGGCCCTCCGCCGTATAGCGAAAGGCTATGGCATAGAGGAAAAGGGACGGACAAAAGAAGCAGTTGCCCTGGAGCTCGCCGACCTTCTCTTGAAAGAGTTTATGCTTCAGGAAGAGTCTCTACTGACGCTCCGTCTCTCACCGGTCAGGCAGCAGGCTATCTGGCGGGGCCAGTCCGTAACACCATTGGGCATTGACCGGATGGTCGTCGAATCTCTCCACCGCACGCATATGGGCGTGGATCATGATTACCGGAATATCCTTCTCCAGGCCTTCCGCACGGCCCTGGCCGACGGCTGGGGCGGGTCGCGTATCGCCACACAGGTTTCGGATATCCTCTTCGGCACTCCCTCGCCCGTGCGGAGCGAGGCCAACCTCGGCGTGCTCAGGAAAGATACGGTCAATATCGTCGTCCATGGCCATGAGCCGGAACTGCCGGAGATGCTGGCCATCGCCGCACGCGATCCCGCAATGCAGGCATATGCGAAAGAGGCCGGCGCAGCGGGGATCACCCTGGCCGGCATCTGTTGCACGGCGAACGAGATACTCATGCGGCACGGCATTCCCGTGGCGGGAAACTTCCTCCAGCAGGAACTCGCCATCGTGACGGGCGCGGTGGAAATGATGCTTGTCGATGTGCAATGCTGCATGCCGAGCCTCCCCGATGTCGCCCGGAGTTATCATACGGAAATCGTCTCCACGGCGGATATCGCCAAGACCGTCGGGACGACCCATATCACGCTCACCCGCGAAAACCCGCTGGCCACGGCGAAAGTCCTGATTCGCCGGGCCGTTGACAATTTCAAGAACCGCGATCCTGAGAAGGTATCCATCCCGCACATTAAGACGCCGCTGGTGGCAGGTTTCAGCGTGGACGCCATCAAGTACATGCTGGGCGGCCGCTTCCGTGCATCCTTCCGTCCGCTCAACGACGCTGTCATCCAGGGAAGGATCAGGGGCATCGCGGCTATCGTCGGCTGCAACAATCCGCGGACTCGTGTGGACGCCTACATCAACACCCTGACGCGGACGCTGATCGGACAAAACGTGCTGGTCCTCAAGACGGGCTGCGCGGCCATTGCTTCGGCGAAAGAAGGTATGCTCCGGCCGGAAGCGGCGCTGGAGGCGGCGGGCCCTGGGCTGCGCGAGGTCTGCGAGGCCGTCGGAATGCCTCCCGTGCTCCACATGGGAAGCTGCGTGGACAATTCCCGCATCCTGGAGGCGGGAACGGAAGTCGTTCTGGAGGGCGGCCTGGGCGACGACCTATCTCAAATCCCGGCTGTGGGTGTGGCCCCCGAATGGATGAGTGAAAAGGCTGTGGCCATCGCCTGCTATTTCGTGGCCTCGGGCATCGACGTGGTGCTGGGACATCCCTTCCATGTAGGCGGCTCCGAAAATGTGACTCGCTTCCTCAACGAGGAGGCCAGGGAGCTTTTCAACGCCTCCTTCCACGTCTGCGAAGATCCCCTCCGGGCGGCGGACATGGTGATCGATCTTTTGGACCGGAAGCGGGAGCGCCTCGGGATCAACAGAAAGGCCGAGCGGAAACTCTACGACATGGAGGATCGGAGGAAACTCGATGTCTAAGATCATCTGCGCGAGCGCCATCGACGGGGCCCTGGACTGGATCGCCGAAGCGGAAGACCGCCTGAATCATGCCATCAGCAAAAGGGGCGAGACGTGGCCTGCGGCCTTTCCGGGCACGGCCTATTTCCTTCCCATTATCTATTCCTTCACCGGCGAGCCTGTTCGGACACTCGGAGAGCTGCGGCCGATCCTCCGTCAGGCGAAAGAGATGCTGCCCCTTCGCCCCGCCGACGAGGTCTGGCTTCCCTATCTGGGGAGCGCCCTGGATGCCGGTGTGGCGTCCCTCTTCGCCTGTGAGATCATCGAGGCGTGCAAGTATGCCGTGGGACCCGATCCCNNATTACCGGTGCGGCGCCGACCAATGAAATCGCAGTAGCTATCGCCCGGCAGCTTCAGGAGAAAAACCTCTATGTCTTTATGGCGGGCGGCACAGACGGCAGGCAGTTTGCCGAACAGCTGGCCGAGGAAGGCATACAGTTAGGATGGCCGACGCGCCTGATTCCGTTTGGCCCGGATGTCTCCGCCCTGATCTATGCTTTGGGATTCGCCAACCGCGTAGCCCTCTCCTTCGGCGGCGTGCATCCCGGCGATTACGAACGTAATCTTAAGTACAACAAGAACCGCATCTTTGCCTTTGTGCTTGCCTTCGGCGAGGTGACGCCTGACAAGTACGCAGTCGCCGCCGGTGCGATCAACTACGGCTTCCCCGTCATCGCCGACACGGACATCCCCCAGATTCTGCCCACGGGCGTCTGCACCTACGAGCATGTCNNCCTACGGGCCGGCCTTCGAAGGGGAACTGATCCGCAGGGCCGATGCCCACGTGGAGTTCGGCGGAAATTTAACTACTGCCTTCGAATTCGTGACCAGCGTAGATATGGATCAGATCAACGACGGCGAGATCGAGATCATCGGGCCCGATATAGACCGGGTCGAGCCCGGAGGCAGCCTGCCGCTCGCCATCTGGGTGGAGGTTGCGGGCCGCAAGATGCAGGCCGATTTCGAGCCTATCCTCGAGCGGCAGATCCACCACCTTGTCAACGGCGCCGAGGGTATCTGGCATATGGGCCAGCGGGATATCGTCTGGACACGCATCTCGAAGAGCGGCTTTGCCCGCGGACTGAGGCTTCGCCACTATGGTGAGATTATCCATGCCAAGTTCATCTCCGACTACCCGGCCATAGTGGACAAGGTAAAGGTGACAATAATTACAGATGCGGCAGAGGTTGAGTGGCGTCTTGCCGTCGCCCGACGGATATATGACGAGCGAAACCGCCGCCTGGAGGCCATGACGGATGAAGCGGTGGATACCTTTTACTCGTGTCTCCTCTGCCAGTCCTTCGCTCCCAATCATGTCTGTATCATTACGCCGGAGCGGCTCGGGCTCTGCGGTGCCTACAATTGGCTGGACGGCAAGGCGGCCTACGAGATCAATGAGACTGGCCCGAACCAGCCCGTCAAGAAAGGCGAAGCCATCGATCCCCTCAAAGGCATCTTTCGAGGCATCAACGAATACGTCTATATAAGCAGCCACAAGACCGTGCCGGAGTTCTGCTGCTATTCCCTCATGGACAGGCCCATGACGAGCTGCGGCTGTTTTGAAGCGATCCTGGCCTACCTTCCCGAATGCAACGGCGTCATGGTTGTCAACCGGGAATATCAGGGCGAAACGCCCGTGGGGATGACTTTTTCCAGCCTGGCCGGTAATGTGGGCGGCGGACAGCAGACGCCCGGCTTCATGGGTGTGGGTAAGGTCTTCCTGACCTCCCGGAAGTTCCTCGCGGCGGAAGGGGGTTTTAAACGCGTCGTCTGGATGCCAAAGGCGCTCAAAGAACTCCTCGCTCCCGATCTGAAAAAACGTTTCGCCGAACAGGGGGCGCCGGATCTCTTAGAAAAGATCGCCGATGAGGAAGTGGGTGTCGATGCGCACGCGATCCGGGAGTTTATGGAAAACGTCCACCATCCCGCACTGTCAATGGACGATATGGCCATTTATGCATTGCCAACCACAACTCCAACACCTACACTAAGCGGGCATCCCGCACCCGATGAACGTCGCGCTGAGTTTCCGGGAAGGCCGCCATCATCCGTGGAGACAAAGGAAGAGCCGATTGCGCCCATCAAGGAAACGATCATAGGGCCTGCCGCAAGTGGTCTTCTTAACGCCGTCACCGCTTTTCCCATCTGCCGGGAAACATGCGAGGTACCCATCTGGCAGGTCACACTGGGCGCTACGAAGAAAACGGGCGGCACCCGCGGCCATACCCTGAAAGTAGGCGGCGCTAACTGCATGCCCTTCCACCTCTGGGAAGGTGCAATGCCGAACCGTCCCCTCGTGGCTATGGAAGTCTTTGATGTGATTTCGGAGAAGTATCCCGCCGTCCTGAGAAACATCTATGGCGATCTCTTAAGCCGGCCGGCGGAGATGGCCCGTCTCTGTGTGGAAAAATACGGCGCCGATCTCATCAGCGTGCGTCTCGACGGAACCCATCCCGAGAGGGGAAACCGGACGCCTGAGGAAGCCGTCAACCTTGTCAAAGAGGTCCTGGCCGCTGTGGAGGTGCCCCTGATTGTCACCGGCCACAGCCATTACGAAAAGAATAACGAAGTCCTGAAGTCCGTAGCCCAGGCCTGCGCAGGGGAGAACCTGCTCCTCAACTGGGTGGAGCAGGACAACTATCGCACCATCGCCGGGGCGGCCATAGCTTACGGCCACTGCGTTGTCGCCCAGAGCCCCATCGATGTGAACATCGGCAAGCAGTTGAACATCCTGCTTACCAACATGGACGTCAAGCCGGAGCGGATCGTCATGGATCCCATGACGGGCGCAACCGGTTATGGAATCGAATATACGTATTCAGTAATGGAGCGGATTCGCCTCACCGGGTTGGACGGAGACCGGATGCTGGCGGCGCCGATGATCGTCTCACCCGGACAGGAGTGCGCCAGGATCAAGGAGTACCGGGCTCAAGGGGCCGATTTCCCGGCATGGGGAAATCTGGAAAGACGCGCGGCCATCTGGGAGCTCTCCACGGCCGTGAGCCTCCTGTACGCAGGCGCCGACCTCTTGATCATGTATCATCCCGAAGCAGCGATGGCGTTGAAGAAGACGATCCTTGAATTGATACAAAAGACAAAATGAAAATTGATGAACTCACAAGAAATCCAATCTGCCCAAAGGGTGTCATTTCAAGCGCACGCGAGAAATCCTTGTCCCGAGCGGAGGGGGGGATCTTAAAGATTCCTCGTCGCTCAGGCTTCTCGGAATGACAAAATGTTTTTCAATCTTCATTTCGACTTTTGCATTTTTAATTTTTACTTTTTCATTATCCTGAGGTTCCTATGGCTTTGACCGGTTTGCAGATTCAGAAACTGCTTCCTAAGACCAATTGCAAAGAATGCGGGTCCAATACGTGCATGGCCTTTGCAATGAAGCTCGCAGCAAAGAAGGCTGAGATCGCCGAATGCCCTTATGCCTCTGAA
>PLLV01000016.1:0-171 GCA_003142295.1 Syntrophaceae bacterium | reverse complement strand
ATGATTGAAGAAACGCTTACGGCCGTCCGCGATTACCGGCTGGAGCGGGTTGGGGAGATATTCCTTATCGACATGGTGGCAGTGACCCAGAGAGGCGCGAACGTGAACGGATTTGCGGCGCTTGCCGTAAAAGCCTGGGAAACAACCGGCCGGCCCCTGGTGCTCCGGAGC
>PLLV01000178.1 GCA_003142295.1 Syntrophaceae bacterium | reverse complement strand
GCATCAGCCCTCGGTGGGCAGCCGGGAATAAAGAGATCAACCTTTACTACTTCACCAACGCCTGTAACCATTTCAAGGGGCTTCCCAAGCTCCGGAGAGTCAGGAATAAGGCCACCCACAACGGTCTCTGCATCAAGGTAAGCACGCTTCAATGCTTCTTCCGTGCCACACAAATTGCGCATAGCGGGGACACCTCCAAAAGTAGCACAATCACCTACGGCGATAAGTATCTGGCAACGTTCACGCATTTGCTTAGCGACTTCGATATTGTGCGTGTTGCAGATTGCTCCTTCGAGAATACCCACAGTTACACCTTCTTTGGGTGGATGTTTCAGATCCGTCACCGGAGATGATGTAATTTCCACCAATTCCAACAATTTTACAATGCGTTCATCAATGTCCAACAATGACATATGACATCCTGCACATCCAGCCAGCCAGTCAGTGGCGACTTTAACTTTTGCCATCGTCGATTCTCCTTTCACTTGAGTTCCTGGGTCGCGCGAGCAGAAATCTCGTCTAACGAAGCGCCAAGCTTCTTGCCCAGTTTATCTGCCAGCAAGGAGATGACTTCCCAGTCTGGCTTAGCTTCGCCCGCAGGTTCTACAGCTTTGTTAACTTTCTGCACGCTACCTTCTGTATTTGTAAGGCTGCCTGCTCGCTCCGACCATATTGCCATAGGCAGCACCACGTCGGCCCGTTCGGTCAGAGGAGATGCGAAGCTGGCCTGCGCTATTACGAATGCTTTCTTGTCAACATTCTTGGATACGTCCTCCGCGCCCATCTTTTGCTCACCGAGCAAGACATACAGCACCTTGACGGCAGAGGGCTTGAATCCGTTGTTTAGTCCCAAAGCCGCTGCAGCGCGCGTGTTGACACCGGGTTCAATGGCCACGAAAGAGACCTTCCCTTTAAGATTTTTCAGCGCCGTCGCAGCCTTGTCCGTTACACCAGCGCCATAGACCACGACAGGATTTCCTGCACGCTGAGCAATCTCAATAGCCTTGCCGATATCAGCCATCTCCAGGTTCATATATGCAAATGGCGCCAGTCCGTTGTCTTTACCGTCCACCACTATGAGCCGTGCACCCCTGTCAACGGAACGTTTAACAAAGAAAGAGGCGACCGGCTGATCCTTTAATGGATCACAACCGACCACCAGAATGACGTCGCTCAGGGCGATGTCGGCAAGCGAGCCTTGTTTATCGGACAGTTTCGGTGCAACGTCGTTGAGTAAGCCAACGTTGGTTGCTTTCAGTTCTTTGCGGAATAACTTGGCAAGCAGGTAGAGGGCTTCATTCGTAGAGTAAGTGGAAGCGAGCACCCCTAAGTCTTTAGCATTGGCCTTGCCAACGCGCTCAGCAACCGCTTGCAGAGTCTCTTCCCAGCTTGCCGGCTCGAGTTTACCACTTCGCCGGAGCAAAGGCCTGGTAACACGTTGACGCTCATCGTAAAGAAGATCAAAACGGCCGTTTTTACAAAGCAGCCCACTGTTCACTGCCGCATCCCAGTCGCCCTTAATGCAAATCACATTGCCGCCACGAGTCACGATCTCCATACCACAGCCGATACTGCACTGATTGCAGGTACTCTTGATATGTTCCATCTGTATGTCATGTCCCATGTATGCGCTTCGTTTATCGCACAGGGCGCCTGTGGGGCATACCTGCAGGCATGAGCCGCAAGAGATACAGGTAGACTGACCGAATGGAACATTTGCATCGGCATGGATCATGGAATTGGCGCCGCGATTCCGCAAACCAAGAGTGTGATTGGCCACGAGATCGCCGCATGCCCGCTCACAACGGCCGCATAGAACACAGCGGTTATGATCCATGAGGAAGTACTTACGTGTAGCATCAACCGGGAAGGGCTTTGTATAGGTCGGGTAAATAAAGTGATCGAGACCATAGCGGTACCCCAGATTTTGCAATTCGCAGTCCCCACTCATCTCACAGTACGGGCAGTAATGGTTTCGTTCTGAAAATAACAGGTCAAGAATTAATTTTCGCGCTTTAACTACCTGTGGTGATTCTGTTTGTATTTCCAATCCCTCAGCTATAGGGAAAGTACATGCCGTGATCAATGTACGCTGTCCTTTAACCTCCACAACGCATATTCGGCAAGCACCGACTGGAATCAATGCAGGATGGTCACAGAGCGTCGGGATGTCAATGCCCGCCTTTTTTGCGGCTTGGAGAATAGTACTGCCGGCTGGTGCGCTGAGTTTCTGGCCATTTATGTTTATGTTGACCATCGTCATCGTTTGCCACGCCTCCTTTCTAAATAAATCTTTTTTTATTTTGACTTTGGCATCTATCAGTAACGTAGCTGATACGGTCCCTCGTCATAAGAAGTCCTTGATATTGCAGTTCTACCATCAGATAAAGAAGACTATGCCTGATTGAGGCATATGTCCGTTTTGACATATGCCACGCTCGACTATCAGAAAGAGGGTTCTGTGTCAAGAGAAAATTACCACAGATGTTAGAATAAAATGGAGGTCAGAGGAGTTATACCTGGGTAAAGAACACCCTTCAATCGCACGGATTGGTTCCCAGGGCGCCTAACCGGGGTGCGCATCGTAAAAGGCGCGAGCGATCTCCCTTTCCCGGCATGATGGTATATCAGGGTCAAGGTAAGGGTTCATCGATTACATCGATGGATCACTTGCCATTTTTCACGGCCCTCGTAAATTAGCTGACTACGATCAACAGGGAAAGCTTAAAGAAACTAAAAATGGGAAGGCAGCGTAACTCCACCGCTCTTTCCCTAGGTATCACTAAAGTGGACAATTCATTTGCTACAAAACAGGACAATTCTATTTGTTGACAACAGGTGCCTGAAGCTAGAAGTCGTCCCTGCCTACAGCATGGCCCACATGCAAAGTCCGCGCGTGCCTTTCCTTCCACAGAATGTCGTCAACGAGTATGTGCCTTCGGAGACAGACATGCATACTTAGCAGGCAAAACGGAAAACTCGCCGGAAATGAAGGTAGTGAAAACTATCGGCGCAGCAATGCTACCGATGAACCGGCCGTGCACGATGACCTCGGAAGCGGCGACAATGACACCTCAAAGATAGATCAACCGCCGGCGGTTTGCGGAAAAGCTGTATTTGAGTAAAGATATTCCATCTTTTCCTTGTGTTTTAACTCTTCGCTTGCCATTTTGGTTAAAAGCTCTTTTACATCACCGGCGGGATAACTGTCCGCCAGGCTTTTGTAGAAATTGTACGAGTTGAGTTCTCTGTTGGCGGCAATGAGGTAGACTTCCGAGCTTTTAATGTTCTTTTTAATATCGGGTTTCTCGATATGTTCAATGATTTTGTAATCGACGGGTGCTTCCATCTTCAATACTTCGGAACAGAAGCGGCCTTCCTGGCAGGTTGTCAGAAATTCCTTGTGCTTGGCTTCTTCCTGGGCGATATACTTCAGGGTGCTCTTCGCCTCCTTATCTTCTACCAGATTGTAGAGGCCCATATAAAAATCATATGCCTCTTTTTCCTTGTCAATGGCCATATTCAGCACAGAGCTAAGCGTATTTTGCATTTTCTTCATTCCTCCAGAATTCTTAATAAATTTCCCCTATTTATAAAAGAGGGTAGGGGTTTACCGTTTATCAGCCCTTGGCAAAATCCTCTTTAATCCCCCTTTGTGAAAGGGGGACTCGTGAGGATAATTTCTGCTTGAAACATGTGAGAACATGTCTCTCGCTTTTGCAGGACATAGGGCGGATTTCCCCTTACCATTTTTGGAAGAGAGGAAATCCGCCCTGCATTGAGAGAGTATTTACGCCTTTGCCGATTTCGGCGCCGGTCTCTTGTAGCTCAATGCAATAAGGAAACCGACCGCCAGAAGTCCGCCAGCCACATAGACTGCAATAGATTTGATTTCGGCAAATACCAAAGGTCCGACAATACCCGCCGCGCCCCACGCGGTCAGCATGATCCCATAGACTTTGCCGATGTAGCCGGGTCCGAAGGAGTCTGCGGCAAATGCCGGCATAGTAGCAAAGCCGCCGCCGTAACAGGCCAGGAGATAGCATGCGAATATGGTGAAGATGAGCTGACTGCTGATCTGCGGCAGAATGAAATACAGAATTGCCTGACTGACAAACATTGTTATGAAAACATTCTTTCTTCCAATGGCATCGGATGTCCACGCCCAGAAGAGACGCCCCAGACCATTAAAGATGGACGCGTAGGCGAGGATCGATCCTCCCGCCAGGGCAAGGGCCGCTGCTGTGATCATCGGATCGGACTTCTTGATAACATCCTGGGCCAGAGGAGAGAGTTGCGAGATCAGACCGATACCTGCTGTGACATTCAGGAAAAGCATTGACCAGAGCATCCACCACTGGGGGGTTTTGATGGCTTCGCCAAAGGTATAAGAATCGGCGGCAGAAACAGCAGATGCTTTCGGTGTGAAACCTGCGGGCAGCCATCCCTTGGGTGGGTTCTTGAACAATTGGGCAGATGCGGTGCACAGAATCAGGAAGATGACACCCCAGATGTAAAAGGTTTTTGCCACACCCAGGGAAATAACCATAGGAGGAGCAATCTTGCCCATAAAGAATGCGCCTGCGCCAAATCCCATGACAGCGAGTCCCGTCACTAGACCCCTCTTGTCCGGGAACCAGCGAATCAGGGTGGCAATGGGGGTAATGTAGCCGAAACCGTTGCCAAGACCGGCGATAAAACCGAAACCAAGATACAGAAGCCAGATGTTTCCGATCTGATCGGCGAGACCGGAGAGAAGCGTGCCGATACCGAAAAGAATACCGCCGATGGTGGCGACGAATTTCGGCCCCTTCTTGTCCACAAGGGTCCCCCCAAATGCGGCGGCGATACCGATCATGCCGATGCAGATCATGAACGTCACCTGAACGGATGTTTCACCCCAGCCGTGTGAGGCCATCAGGGGTTTCTTGAAGACGGACCAGGCATACACCGTGCCCAGACAGAGCTGCATGACGATTGCAGCGATTGCAATCAACCATCTCTTACTTTCTAAATTTTCGTTACTCATAATACCGTGCTCCTTCATTATAAAATATTTTGCTTTCCATAATTTAAAGTTGCCCCGCCGTCGGGTGGGGCAACCATGAATTTTGTTTTTCTTCCTATGCCGTTTCTACTTTAACGGCACAGACCTTGTATTCCGGAATTTTACAGATCGGATCAAGGGCAGGGTTCGTGAGTAAATTAACGGCTGCTTCCTTGAAATGAAAGTTCATAAAGATCGTCCCTTTGGGAACACGCTCCGTCACCTTGGCCTTTGCCTGGACCACACCACGACGGGAAGAGACCTTTGCAAATTGACCTTCTTCAATCCCGAGTTTTTTCGCGTCATTGGGGTGAATTTCTACCAAAGATTCCGGGCACCTTTCCGTGATACCCTTGGATAGGCGAGACATCGTCCCGGTGTGATATTGATAAAGGACGCGCCCGGTGGTCATGACAAACGGATACTCAGAATCCGGAACTTCCGCAGGTGGAATGTAATCAATGGTGTGGAATAATCCGAGCCCTTTGGTGAATCTGTCTTTGTGCAGGTATTTCGTTCCTGGATGATCCGTATTCGGACATGGCCACTGGATACCCTCATTTTCAAGCCTTTCATAAGTAATACCCGCATAACTCGGAGTCAACTGGTTTATTTCCTTCATAATATCTTCAGGCGTCGCATATTTCATAGGATAACCCATTTGCGTGGATAATTCGGCAATGATTTCCCAGTCCGGCTTTGCCTGGCCGGGAGCATCAACGGCCTTTCTGACGCGCTGTACCCTTCTTTCCGTATTGGAGAAGGTTCCTTCTTTTTCTGCAAAACAGGCTGCCGGCAGTACAACGTGAGCAAGTTCAGCCGTTTCAGAGAGAAGAATATCCTGTACGACAAGAAGATCCAGATGGTTCAAAGCCTCTTTTACATGAGTTAAATCAGGATCGGAGAGCATGGGATTTTCGCCGACGACGAAGAGGGCTTTGACCTTCCCTTCATGGGCAGCATTCAGTGTTTCCACGATGGTCAGGCCCGGTTTAGGAGGTAAAGCGACGCCCCAGGCCTTCTCGAATTTTGATCTTGTCTCATCATTGGCTACGGGCTGATAGCCGGTGTAAACAACGGGAAGGGCGCCCATGTCGCAAGCACCCTGGACATTATTCTGACCTCTCAGGGGGTCGACGCCACCTCCCTCAATGCCTACATAGCCGCAGAGCATGGCGAGATTCGCGCAGGATTTGACGTTGTCCGTGCCTGTGATATGCTGGGTGATACCCATGGTATAGAGAATCGCGGCCTTCCCCGCCTCCGCATAGATGCGGGCAGCCGTTCTAATGTCTTCCGCCGGAACCCCTGTAATCTTTTCGGAATACTCAGGGGTATATTTCTCCAAGATCTTCTTCATGGCCTCAAAGCCGTCGGTGCGCGTTTCCACATATTCCTTGGCATAAAGGCCTTCAGAGATAATAACGTTCATCATACCATTTAAAAGGGCCACATCACTGCCGGGCTTCTGGCGCAGCCAGATCGTGGCATATTTCACCAGGTCGATTTCTCTTGGATCAGCAACGATCAATTTCGCGCCGTTCAGGCGAACAGCCCTTTTTATCTTCGAACTGATAACAGGATGATTTTCCGTTGTGTTGGTTCCTATGGCAAAGATGGCATTGGTATATTCGATTTCATCAATGGAATTCGTCATTGCACCACTTCCGAAGGCAGCGGCCAGACCGGCCACTGTGGAAGAGTGTCAAAGACGGGCGCAGTGATCGACATTGTTGGTTCCGATGACTGCTCTCATGAATTTCTGGAAGAGATAATTTTCTTCGTTAGTAACCCTAGCGGAGGAAAAACCCGCGATACTGTCAGGGCCGTGTTTTTTCTTGATTGAAGCAAGTTTCTTGGCGATGAATTTATAAGCCTCATCCCAGCTCGCCTCTTTCAGCTCCCCGTTTTTTCTGATGAGGGGGGTCTTCAGGCGGTTCGGATGCTGGATGAAATCCAGTCCGAAACGGCCCTTCACACAAAGTCTGCCTTCATTGGGTTGGCCATATTCACGATTGCCTGTGACCTTGATTAGCTTTCCATTGTGAATGTTCAGATCGAGCTGGCAACCGACACCGCAGTATGTACATGTTGTCTTTACCTTTTTGAGCTCCCATGGACGGCCCTGGAATTTTGCCTGCCTGAACGTTATGGCGCCTACTGGGCAGGAATCGACACATTCGCCGCAGAACACGCATTCCGAGTCAATATAGTCATTGTCAAATGCAGGACCTACCTTAGAGTGGAATCCCCGCATAGAAAAATCAAGGACTTCATTAACCTGAATCTCATTGCAGGCCCTTACACACCTGCCGCAGAGAACGCATTTATTGAGATCTCTCTGGATCATGGTATTGGTTTTTTCAATCTCATAACCGGGAGATTCGATATTGAATCGCGGTTTTTCTATCTGCAACCAGTAAATCAAATTTTGCAGTTCACATGCTCCGTTCTGTTCACAGGTCAGACAGTTATGATCGCCCGAAGCCCAGAGAAGCTCCACAACCAGCCGCTGGGCCGCTCTTACAGCCGGCGTATCCGTTTTGACGACCATACCGGGGTTTATCGGCATGCAGCAGGAAGCTACAAGTGTTCTCGCACCCGCGACATCGACCACGCATACCCGGCATGCACCGACGTTCGTGGTGTCCGCGTACTGGCAGAGTGTCGGTATATAAATACCGTTATCACGGGCAACCTCCAAAATTGTCTGTCCGGGGGTGGCTTGGACCTCCTTTCCGTCAATGGTTAGTGAAATCTTTCTTATTTCCATTACGTACTCCTTTCATACGGACTTAAAATTAACAGCTTACGATCGAATGCCCTATTTCTAAATAAATCTGCGGAAACAAGTGTAAATCGTAATCATGAGACTTAAATGTTTGATGTCAGAATCTGTATGCTGCTCCTGCAGGCAGCGAATGGATGTGGACGTATACTACTAACATGCTTGGGGAGCTGCCTGATCTTGAATCACAAAAAAAAGATTCGATACATTTCGGGCGGGCACTCGTTAATTTAATTGTCACATATCATCTTCGAGTGCGGAAAATAAGACCTTATCCGAAATATAACAAAAGTGTCTCCCCATACACTCATTTCTTCTCTATGTCAAGTAATAATGGTGAAGAAAGTTAATCAAATCAGCTCTATATGTCATAATTGATATATGTAAGTTTCAGCATTAATATGACTCTTGATTTATCATATATCTGCGTTGCAGCAACTTGTGTTTTAAGAGCTTAGTAAGGTAGCCTTTGATACTTGATAAGAACCTGCTTCCGGGCGATTTTTATGAGGGTCATTTAAAGGCTGGTTGTGAGGGATTTCGCCGGTATTACCGGATGCAGTGGATATCTTCAAGGCATAGTCGGCTCACGCCTGCTTTCCTCACGAAGGATAATCGTGTAATAGACATACATATCCGCAGACTCAGATAGTGCTTATACTAAGGATGACAGGTGTCAACTGAATAGACCTGTTTTTTCGAAGGCTTCTATCTCTTCTCGTGAATAGCCCAGTTCGAGGAGAACCTCCTTTGTGTGAAGGCCGGGAGGTATGCCTGCATTCTTGTATTCCGGGATTGTCTCGGAGAATTTAATGGGACTCGCGAGTTGCCTTACCTTTTTTCCGTCAGGAAGATCAACTTCGACCACCATGCCTCGTTCTATTGCATAAGCGTCGTTCAGGGCTTCCGTGAGGGAGAGGACCGGTTCGCAACAGGCGTCAACTTTTTTGAACAGCTCCGTCCACTCATCCCTTGTCTTGGTTTTGAATATTCCCCTGACCAGCTTTTTGACGTTTACGCCGTCCTTCGGTTGGACACCCCCAGGAATCAGTTCCGGCATATTGATGGTTTCACAAAATGCACCGAAGAATTGAGGTTCGAGACCGCCGAAACTAATATATTGTCCGTCCTTGGTCTCATAGAAGTCGTAGAGAGAGCCGCCGTTGAGGAGTGTCTTTTCGCGTACGAGGTCCTGGCCATCGACCAGGAAACCGGCTCCGAACATGGCATTGAAGGCTATCATACCGTCCGTCATGGAAATATCGATGTGCTGACCATTGCCCTTTTTGTCGCGGTGAACAACTGCGGCAAGAATTCCAATGACTGCATTGTTTGAGCCCGATGCGACATCGGCGATCTGCATACCTGTGAGACTTGGTCCCGTATCTTTTTTCCCTGAATAAGACATGAGACCTGAGCGGGCCAGATAGTTGATATCGTGACCCGCCCTGTCGCGAAGAGAGCCCGTCTGGCCGTAGCCAGTCAACGAACAATAGATGAGAGAGGGGTTCACTTTTTTCAGGCTCTGGTAGTCCAGAGAGAACTTTGCCATGACACCGGGGCGGAACTGCTCAATAACTATATCGTAATCCGCAACCAACTGGTGTACGATCTTTGTGGCCCGACTGTCCTTCAAATTGAGAGTCATGCAGCGTTTGCCCCTTCCGAGGTAGGCAAAGGCTGCGGACATTTTTGTACCGGGAACAAAGGGCGGTATGTAGGCAACTACATCAGGCCGCGACCCGGAAACAACCTTTAAGACATCGGCTCCCATATCTGCCAGAGCCATTGTAGCGTAAGGACCGGGGAGAAGGGTTGTAAAATCGAGAACTTTCAAATTGGAAAGGGGGCCAGGCATCTTTTTTAACCTCATAGGATTTAGTGTTTGTGTTGTAACCCATCAGCCAATCAGGCTTTGACGTCCTACCACATATCAGTGTTCACATTTTCCGGCAACCGCCATAGATAACTTTTTTTCCTGCAGGAATACCTCCAGGCCTTGGATCAATCTTTAACCTCAGGCCATTTGGTTACAGGCTGCCTCGGCCGAAGAATTGCAAGTTACTTTCGCGCATCATCGGCAGTCATGAACCTCCCGGGGAATGAACTAATCATCCGCAGACGGTTGCTGATCATCTCAAAATTTGAACAGCCTCGTAATGAGCTGTGACTTCATAATGTCTCCGCCGATTTTGAGCTTGCCTGATGTGAAGGCCTGCATAGCCGACAATTTTCCATTTATCATATCGACGAAATCTGCCGCATCCATCTTTATAGTGGTGGTGGGATTTGGATGTACACCGGCTTCCACCTTGCAGGCCCCTCCTTTAACCTCTGCGTACCAGTCGCCTCCTCCTTCGCCCGATATGTTAAACTGGAATGTTGCATCTACATCTTTCGCTGCATCGGCGTTGAAGATACTGGGCATTTTTTCGAAAATAGCTTTTACCATGGAAAGTTCTCCTATCTCGGCGTCCACAGCCGGCCTATCCTCCTTTGTCCGGGAGGTTGGGAGATTGTCCCCCGTTAAATGATTCAAATGCTTGTGTTCCCGCGCCCCCTCTCTTGCCGAGGGAATTTCACCATATTCAAATACGCCCCTGTCGATAACAACATCTCCGGTGTTGGCATTTATCGTTCGCCATACCGCCATTCCCTCTCTAGTTCTCCAGACCAATGTCTTGATGGGCTCACCGGGATAGAGGGCCTGCAAAAAACGGCAGGCAAGACGTCGTACCGTTTCCGGCTCACCTGGCGTGAGGCTCGTCATCAGGGCGCGACAGGCGAAACCGTATGTGCAGAGTCCGTGCATAATAGGCTTCTCGAAACCTACCATTTTTGCGAATTCAGCATCTACGTGAAGCCCGAATGTGTCACCGGAGAGTCTGTATAAGAGCGGCTGATCCGGCGACGGTGTTGCCACTACGATGAAGTCCGGCTCTCTGTCCGGGAAGTCCAGGGTCTCATGCGGTGCATTCTTGCCGCCGAAGCCTCCATCCAGTCGGCCAAACAGCGTAATGATGCTGGTGAACAGTTTTTTCCCGGTGGAATGAGATGTCTCGCTTTGGGCCGCGACCAGGGCCCCTTTTGTCCCTTTGTCATAGTAATTAGTGATCATCCCTTCCGTCGTCATGGTTCCTGAAGGCGGGATAGGGTTGTGAAAAATAATATCCTGCCCAACGTGGAGGACGCCGGCAATATTGATATTGGAGGCAGCCGCCACCTCCCGGAAGAAATCGAATATCATGGCGATAGAAAAGGTGGGAATGACCTTGAGCCTTTTTTCATACGTGTAGTCAAGCTCATGGAATCCGGCTCCTATACCGAGGGCATATAGAATTACATCTTTCCATGTATAATCTTTTGTGAGAGGGCCTATCTTTTTGCCTATTGCATCCACATTCAGTGGCATTTCCTGCGCTCCTTAAAAGTCTTTCCTTCCTCAGGACCTTGTCATTTCCTTATGTGTCCCAGGGGGATCAGGTACAGCGGTTCATGATCCGAAGGAAGGCTCAGGACTTTCCGTACATCGTCATCATAAAAGGCGCCGACGGGCACAGCCCCAATCCCCTGCGACACTGCCTGAAGGAGGATATTCTGTGCCGCATGTCCTGCTTCAACTTTTACGTAGCGCTCGCCCCGTCTTTCATATTTTTGTTCTATTCTCTTATAAACGGCGGCAATCACGACAACAGCAGATGATTCCCTTATGCATTGCTGGCCCAGGGCAACTGCTGCCAGATCTTCAATAAAATTACTGTCGGAAATATGCATTAACTGATGGTTGTGGGGGATATAGTGAAAGAAGCCATCTGGTAAAGCCAAATACAATTCCAGAGGATACAGCGCCCCGGCAGAAGGAGCAGTCCTTCCCCCCCAATTGCGGGTGATTCCCTGTGCGGCCCATAAAATCTGAGAAATTTGAGAAAGCGTCAGAGGTACAGATGTGAAGTGGCGCACTGACTCACGCTTTGCCAGCGCTGCTTCTACTGACATTCCTCCATCAGATGCAGGTTCTGGAAGTTGTATGACCTTATCTGTTTTGTTGCGAAGCGACTTCATTTTCTTGCTCTTTCGCATCATTTACGGCAAGAGATTCACGCGAAAAAAGCAGGCCTTCCATGTAAAGAAAGGATTGCTCTTATGAGTTAACTAAACAGTCTTTCTTCTTACGGGAAAGATGTTCATACAGAATGGTCGGCATATGACTAAAAGCTACGACAAGGTTTTAACGGTCATTTCCGGTGTAAATAATTGATAGTTGTTCCGGCCCGATCCTTTAGCACGATACATTGCAATATCCGCGTACTTGATCAGGGTCTCGCCGTCATCCGAAACGTCCGGGTAAATTGCAATTCCGATGCTTGTCGTAATGTGAAGTTCACGGTTATCAATTACAAAGAAACTTTGGAAGGATTCGACGATTTTCTGCGCTATCGTAGTAGTAACTCCCACATTATTGATTTCCGGCAATAAAATCAGAAACTCATCACCGCCCATGCGGGCTATGGTGTCACCTTTTCGCAAGAGTTCCGTCAGACGAGAGCCCACAGCCTGTAACAGCCTGTCTCCCATATGATGGCCCAGTGTATCATTGATGTCCTTGAAGTAATCAAGATCGAGCATCATCACGGCAAGATATTGCCTATTGCGTTTGGCCCTGGTTATTGCCATGTTAAGACGGTCTGTGAACAAAAGACGGTTGGGTAATCCTGTAAGGGGGTCATGATAAGCTAATCGTCTGATCGTTTCTTCTGACTCCTTACGTTCAGTTACGTCGCGAATGAGATTCCGGAACCCTACTTCGTGACCTTTTGCATCCAGGATCAGAGATACGGATAACTCAACCACCCTCATGGTTCCATCTTTCTTCATTACCTCTATCTCAATGCCTCTGGATGGTTTTCCCGTTCTGTAAACTTCGTCGCAGATCTGCAACAGCTGATGGGCCGTTTCCTCATCAGTGAGATTGCGGTAATTCATTCTTGCAAATTCATCACGGGAATATCCCAGCATTTTTAATAGGGCATCATTAAAAAAGACGATATTGCCGGAAAAATCGAGCTCGTGATAGCCGTCCTCAATGTTTTCAATAATAGTCCTATATTTTTGCTCGCTTTCCCTGATTGCCTCTTCAGCCAGCTTATGCTCTGTTATGTCCGTGGAAATGATGACGACGCATGTTGTCTCTCCATTGGGGCCGCGATCTTTTACGGGGCTGAATGTCCGGAGGAAATATCTCTTGTCCCTCTCACTTCTGTGCTCGTGCTGGATGGACTTGCCGGTTGAAAATACCTTGTTAACCGCTTCTGCAAATACTTTATCCTGCTCCGGAGAGTGAAACTCGCTGTAGCGTTTACCTATGATCTGTTCAGCCGGCAAGCCGAGCCTGGACAAGTGCTGATTGTTCATGAAGAGATATCGGCATTCTTTGTCCACCATATATATGGAATCGCTCGTAGACTCTACTACCGAGCGATAAACTTCTTCCAACCACCTATGGTCGGAGGTTATTTTTTCGAGTTCCTTGAGCTTAAGCATCAACTCATCGTAAGACAGTTTATTCTTCATGAAGGGTTCCTTTTATCGCGCCTTCTTCAATTTTTTCTGATTTATCATTATTCGTTCTGGCGATATGGGCTCAAATAGCAGATAGGGTATTTTCATGTGTGTAGATGGTTGCTTAACTGCCTGATGCTCTTTTGTTTTTTTAATCGGAGCTGAATATTAGGATAAAGATATTGATATGTCAATGATAAAAGGAAACCCCTGCGAAACTTTCAAAAAAAAGTCCTTCCAGGCATGGATTACATTGTCTTAATAATCCGTCTGGGAGATGGCAAGGATGGGCGGAAAAATATTACGTTTTGAGTTTTTTTGTCACTAAACTCCTTTTTGATCGTGACAGGATCTGCGGAAGGAAGATTCTCTGCTTGAATTCCCACCGCGTCTATAACCGAATTGATGGCGATTGTTAAAAATCCGACGGCCTGAGGCACTGTGCAGTTTTTCGTTGATTCTAGTGCCAGAGACGTTTTGTGTTGCTGGTACAGGGCGTAGTAAGTAAGTGACCTTCTCTGCTCCTTGTGAATGGATTTATTGCTCGCCGTGTTCGTGTTGTTGACCTGAAAATGATATTTTTTATCTTTGATTTTGGAATTTGAACTGGATGCTATCTTCTTGGCAAAGCTCGCTAACTCAAGCTTATCTCCATTAGGCAGATCGAAAATGGGAGCGTCAATAACATTGCACTGTCCCCATCTAGAAGGATTTCTTTTGTGGGATATCCACTTGGGGGAATAGAACCCCTCGCCTTGATGGAGGTTAAGGACATAGTCGGCGCGTTTAATAAGAGATTTGGCAAGGTTCACAACTTTAGTGTCAGGAGTGGAATGGGTGTCTTCAGGCAGGTGAAAAAGGCGATTCATGTCGCCGTCCAGACCCTGCCGCTTTCCCTTTACTATGGCGGGCAAATTCAGACGCGGCACTACAATCAATGTCCCCTTTTTTACTTTGATGTCGGCATATCTTTCTGCCGTCAGATAACCACCGGATTCATCACCATGGATTCCGGCGATGATAAGCAGGGTAGGGCCTTTCTCTTCTCCGGAAATAAAATATACGGACACTTCCTGATTTGTGCCGCCAAAAAACTTTTGAAGCTGAAAAGAGGATTTTTGCGGTTTGGTTGAAACATTCTGCTTAATTGTAAGAGAATTGATTGCAATAAAAAGACAGACAATTGTGATGCATACTAATATGAAGATTCGCCTATGATTTGCCATCCGGCTTGTCCTTTTTTCAGGTAAAATATTTTCTTGCTGTCGCCTTTGAAATTGTTGGAATTGTATCTTTGTTGAAATCTGGCCACCGCAACATTACCGCCATATTCCGGCGGCATAAGGATTGCGAGGTTTTCAACCTTTACCCGAATGAATTTCTTGCTCTTGTTGGTCTTTTCCTTATGATGCTTGAAGGCATTAAAGTTCATCCCCTCGCTGTTAACAAATGCCGGGGAGTAAAAGCTCAAATATTTTTTCGTATTGATGCTCTCCCATGAGAGTCTCCATGAATTTAAGAAGTTCCTCAGTTCCTTTGCTAATTCTTTCTGACTTTCGAGATTTGTAAACTGGAGCTTGTTGACAATTGCAATAGGAGTGCCGTTCGACTTCAGGTAACCGCTCATTTCTCTCAATGCATCATTGCTCACAACGATACAGCCTTTTGTATCCGGTATATCCGCTCCCACTACTTTGCCTGCGCTATGGCCGTGCAACCAGATGCCTCCCCCATCTTTTCTTTCTTTCCGATCCAGGAAATTAGGATAATTTAAGACGAAGGCTCCATACCCATAGTTTTCCGCGAGTGTTTTGCCTGGGGTAAATCTTAAGAAGAAGTAAACCCCTTCAGGTGTCGCAAAGTCGCCCTCCCTCGTCTTGCCATGGTTATTTGCCCCAATGATACACGGGTACTGTTTTGTGAGGGAGAACTTGCCGTCTGAAAAGCGGAAGATATAAAGAATTTTTGTATCTTTTTCACAGATGAGGAGGTATTCGCCTGCATCGGCAAAGACAAATGTATAGGGCGCATCCTGGAGAGAGGCGGGTGCACTTGCGACAGTCGTAGCCGCAGCTTTAGCCTGGGTCGGCTGCGCGGGCTGCTGTTCTTTTGTCACCGCTGCCGCTTTTTCAGCAGGCACGGGCGCAGCCGGCAGCATAGCTACCACCTGTTTTTGCGCTTCCGTCAGATACCGGAAGGCCTTTTGCATATCCTTCTGCTTCAATGATTCATGGATTTGGCTGAAGTCCTTGCTCGTTCTGTCGATAAGTTCGAAGAGACTCTTGTTGTTATTTCTTTCTTTGATAAAGAGGTATAATAAAAGGAGGTTTGAAAGAAGTAATAGTACTATTGCAGCAATCCCGATTTTTAAATAAAAAGATGCCGATGAATATCGATTAATGTTGAAGTTCCTCATATATGAATTGGTTAACAACTATATTGTTTATTATATATGACATGAGAATTTACAACAACAGATTTTTGTTCTTCAAGGCTTCTTTCATGGCATGAAGCTTTTACTTAAATTTTTGTTTTTGTCAAGAAATGAATGCAACATGAAAAACAAAGGAATGAAAAAACCATCAAACCTATGACTAAAGTAATACTGAAAAAATCCACCTACGATTATAACATGATCAAGCGGACATTCTTCGAAATTATGGACACCATCGGAGGTGATCTGATCGGAAGGAGCGATCGTGTTCTCATCAAACCGAACCTGCTCTCACCGGCTTCACCAGAGGAAGCTGTACTGACACATCCCATGATTGTCAAAGCTGCCGTGGAATATGTTCTGCAAAAGGGCGCCCGCCCGCAGGTTTCGGATAGTCCCGCCATAGGCTCATTTGAGAAGATCATGAAGGATAGTGGCATAAGGGATGCACTTGCCGGGCTCGACGTCGCCTGCGGGGCATTTGAAAACTCCCTGAAAACCGATGTCGGCGAACCGTTTAACGCAATTGAGATGGCCGAGGATGCCATTAACGCAGATGTAGTTATCAACCTTCCCAAACTAAAGACGCACAGTCAGATGCTCCTGACCCTCGGAGTGAAGAACATGTTCGGCTGCATTGTCGGCTACAGAAAAGTGGAGTGGCACATGAGGACAGGCATTAACCGGACCATGTTTGCGAAACTGCTCGTTCTGATTTATCAGAGAATCAGGCCATCATTTACAATTCTTGATGGGATCCTGGCTATGGAAGGCGAAGGTCCGGGGAAAAGCGGTGCACCGAGAGAGCTTGGCATTTTGATGGGCAGCCGTGATGCCTTTGCCGTAGATAGCACGGTCTGCAGGATGTTGGGGTTGGACGCTGATAGGCTGCCGACCCTGAAAGTGGCAAGAGAGATGGGCATCATGGAAACGGATATCGAGATTGATGGCGCCCTCCCGATAATTCACGATTTCAGGCTTCCCCGTATCAGTCCTCTCTTGTATGGGCCGCGAAAACTTCACGGGTTTATCAGGAGACACCTTCTCCAGAGGCCTGTCTCTCATGATCTAACCTGCCAGATGTGCGGGGAGTGCTGGAAAATCTGTCCTGCAGGGGCAATTTCTTTGCGTGAAAAGAAGCTCTCTTTTGATTATGACCGGTGCATCCGCTGCTTTTGTTGCATTGAGGTTTGTCCCTATGGCGCCCTCCATGCAAGGGAAACATTTCCCGGAAGGCTCATAAGGAAAGTGGTCGCCAGACATTTTTGATGGCACTCGTCAGAGAAAAATGCTTGGCTACCCGGGGAAAGAAATCTTCAACGCTTTGGATAGTTAACTAATAGACAACTCGAGAAAATGGTCGGAACAAAAGTTCAGGCCATATCAGGACAATGCCCTCTCGATCCGCTCCATTGCCTCCCGGAGCCTTGCATCCGGCACCGTAAGAGCTATCCTGATGTACCCTTCACCATACTGGCCGTATGCCGTACCCGCCGCTACGACAATGGCTGCCTTATCAAAGAGGAGGTTTGTAAATTCGAGGGATTTCATGCCCCGGGGCACGGGCACCCATAAATAGAATGTCCCCTTGGGAGCATCAAAGACTATCCCGATGCGCCTGAGTGTTTCGAGCACCATTTCCCGCCGCCGTCCGTAGATCTTGAGCATGTGGTCTATGTTCTTTGCTTCGTATTTCAGGGCATGGAGCCCCGCGTACTGGATAGGATTAAAGATGCCGGAATCGGTATTTTCTTTAACCTTGCTCATGGCAGCAATCAAGTCGACATTACCGACGGCCATTCCGATCCGCCAGCCCGTCATATTAAAGAGTTTGGAAAGGGAATTTAACTCAACGCCCACGTCCTTGGCCCCGCTGGCCATGAGAAAACTCAGGCGCTCCTGTCCGCCAAAGAGGATTTCACCATAGGGATTGTCATAGCAGACGGCAATGTCAAACTGCCTGGCAAAGTCCACCAGGCGATCGAAGAATACCCTTGTTGCGCAGGCGCCAGTGGGATTATTGGGGTAGTTGAGGAATATTCCCCGCGCCTTTTTTGCGACATCCGTAGGGATGTCCTCGAATACGGGGAGATATCTATTCTCTGCTAGAATCGGCACGTTGTAAGGAACACCGCCGCCCATCAGGATGCTTGCACGGTAGGCCGGATATCCGGGATCCGTCATCAGCACGGTATCGCCGGGATTTATGCAGCCCAGGACGAAGTGATGGCAGCCTTCTTTGGAGCCGATGAGACCGAGGATTTCACTTCCCGGATCGAGAGATACCCCGTATCTCGTATTGTACCAGTGGGCAACCTCCTGCCGGAAAGCGAGCATGCCTTTTTCTTCATCCGTCGGGTATCGGTGATTTTCCGGGTCTCGCGCTTTTTTGCAGAGCTCATCTATGATTGTGTCCGGCGTTGGTTCCACGGGATCTCCGATGGCCAGACTTATGACGTCAATGCCCTCGGCCTTCGCCTTGTTAATCTTTTTTCTCAGCTCCACAAAAAGGTAAGGCGGAATCTTTTTCAGTCGGTCTGCAATCTGCAAAACGAAACACCTCCGGTTATTATCTGTTTAAGATTCTCGGCGCTTGTAAGCCTCGTCCCAGATGCGTCCTTCATAAACCACATTGGCTTTTCCTTCAAGATAAATATCCTCAAATCCCTGCCCTGCTTTGTGAAAATAGATCTTCAATGTCTCCCCGCTTTTTACCCTCACGTCAACCGGCGATTCTACCAGTCCCTGCGAGGAGGATATAAGGGCAGATGCGGCTGCACCGGTTCCGCAGGCCAGGGTTTCATCTTCTACGCCTCTCTCATACGTCCTGATCCTGATGGTGTGTCTGTCTATGACTTCCATGAAATTCGCATTAGTCCCCTCGGGTTGGAAATCCTTGTGGTAGCGAATCTTCCGGCCCATGTTAAATACATCGTACCGGTCAAGATCTTGCACGAAAATAACGACATGAGGGACGCCTGTATTGACGAAGTTGACCTCAATCGGTTGCCCTTCGATCATAACCGAAATATTGACCTTCATGGCACGCGGCTCTGTTAATCTCAGTTTTACCGTATCTCCTCTGACCTCGGCGTCGATGATGCCTGCCCCGGTCTCGAAGGACATTTTTTCTTTTGCGATCCCCCTGATATAAGCGAATCGGGCGGCACATCTGGCTCCGTTTCCGCACATATCCACTTCGCTGCCGTCGGCGTTGAAGAACCGCCACCGGAAATCAGCGCGCTGGGAATTTTCGATAATGATAAATCCGTCTGCGCCCACCGATACCTTCCGTTCGCATACGGTTCTTACGAATTCTGCGATGTTTCCGACAGTAAGGGACTGATCCTTGTTGTCAATCAGGATGAAATCATTTCCGCTGCCGCTCATCTTGAAAAAATCTACCATTAGGACTAACCTCGCAAGAGATAAGGACACATTCCTCTATTTTCTTAAATATGCGGTTCTGATCTCCTTAATCTGGTCGTCTGTCAGGATATCGGGTTCTCCTATCTGCAGAGCCAGAAAAAAAACCTTTGCCGCCATTTCGATTCGACAGGCTATTGAATATGCATGGGAGAGGTTTGCTCCTGTGACGAGGACGCCGTGGTTCTTGAGCAGGGTTCCCATTACATACGGCGGTCCCTTCATTGCCTTAATTGCAGCCCAGCCCTGTGCCTCCGTACCCGGACATGCATAATCAGCAACCGGTATGGGCCCGCGTACAGCCAGTCCTTCGGTGCTGATGACAGGAATACTTCTCCCCACTGTCGCAAAGGCGAGCGCGAAAGGTGAGTGCGTATGCGCAATGGCCTTCACTTCGTGTATATTTTTATATACGGTTGTATGCATAGGCGTTTCGGAAGAGGGCTTATGTTTACCCTCAACCGGGCCACCATTGAGGTCAATGATAACCAGATCCTCTTCCGACATGTCATCGTAGGATATTCCCGTCGGTGTAATGACAAGATGTTCGTCAGAAACTCGGACGCTAACATTGCCCGAATTTAACTGAACAAGGCCTTTTTGGTAAAGCCTTAAGACGCATTTAAGTAATGCCTTTCGCGCTTCCTCGTATAACATGCAAACCTCTTAGAGCGTATCTATGAAAAATATCCTTTCAAGTCAAATGGGGGAAAGACCCCTTTCGGTGTAACCACAGCGCGTATCAATCGGGGGGGCGTGATATCAAAAGCGGGATAATAACCTCTGACACCTTCCTTAGCCGTCCGGATTCCCATGGCATGCACCGTTTCTTCGGGGTCTCTCTCCTCAACCTCAACCTTCGAGAGGTCAGGATTCGCTCGCGAAGGTGTCCCCAGAGCATAAAAAGGTACGTTGTAAAAATGGGCCGCCAGGGCTATCTGAAAGGTGCCTATCTTGTTCACAACATAACCATCCAGCGTGATCACGTCTGCGGCGGACATGAACACCTGTGCCATTCCTTTAGACAGGATATACGCTGGCATATTGTCGGTAATAACCGTTACCGGTACACCCATGTCGCATGCCACACTGGCTGTCAATCTGGCCCCCTGGAGATACGGTCTGGTCTCCGGGCAGATCAAAGATATTTTCTTGCCTCTTTCCTGAGATACCAGAAGCACGAAACCGATGAGGGTTTCTGCGTAACACTGGGTAAGTATGCTAACGTCATCCGGTATCAGATCGACGGCATACGTTGCAATCTGGCGCGAATTGCGGTAGCGGTTTTCCAGATTTTTCTGCACATAGGCATATGTAACGGATTCTGCGTCCTCTCCCCGGTCGATGGCGTCCTGGGCTGCCCTGAGAATTCGCATGATGTGGATCTTCATATTTGCCGATGTGGTTGGCCGTGCGTAGATCAGCACGTCTGCCGCACGCTTCAGCTCTTCTTTCGCCCTCTTTACAGAAAGACTGCGCACCTCTCTCGCTGCACTTACCATTCCGTAGGCAGCTGCCAGCCAGGGCCCCCCGCTCTGCGTTACCATGCCGGCGATCGCCTCGGCAACAGCGCGATAATCCGTGCAGCGGACGAACTCTTCTGTACTAGGATATTTTCGCCTGTCCAGGATCCACACCTCGCCATTCCTGTAATCCGCCACATTTTCGTAGCGCAGGAGGAATGGCAGTCCATCGTCAGCCCTCACTATGATCTTCCACCTTTTGAAAAAATATTTGCGTCATTATTAGTAAGATGCGGCCTCTGTGTCAAACGAAAAAGAGGATCTGATGCTGACAGGTGCACGGGAATTACATTTTTGTCAAACTCATATTCATATAGTACAAAATTGTCACATTGATTCATGCCCGCCGCCACTCTTATAGCACATTAATTAATATAATCAATAACTTTTATGCATGGCACCCTAATTGCAATTGTACCCATTGAAAATGGATTTTAAGGGTCAGGAGGTACGTATTATGAATTCGGGCGATACAGCATGGGTATTGGCATCGTCAGCGTTGGTTTTACTCATGACGGTGCCTGCACTGGCATTTTTCTATGGCGGTCTGGTGCGGCGTAAAAACGTTCTTTCCCTGTTGATGCAGTGTTTCATCATCTTGTGCGTCATCAGCTTACAGTGGATCTTATATGGATACTCTTTAACATTCGGTCCGGATACCGGCGCAGGGATCATCGGGGGGTTCGATTGGGTAGGACTGAGGGGCGTGGGGGGGCAGCCTAATGCTGATTATGCCGCGACAATCCCCCATTCGGTTTTCATGATTTTTCAGTGCATGTTTGCCGTCATCACACCTGCTTTGATTATCGGCGCCTTTGCGGAACGGATCAAATTTTCTGCCTTCCTTCTGTTTACGATTCTCTGGGCGACCTTTGTCTATGATCCTTTAGGCCACTGGGTCTGGGGAATGGGTGGCTGGCTGAAAAACCTTGGCGCCCTCGATTTTGCGGGCGGCATCGTCGTCCATACCAGTTCCGGCGTATCGGCGCTGGTTATGGCAATACTGATCGGTAAGAGAATCGGCTATCAGGAGCAGCCCTTCCGGCCGCACAATCTTCCCTTTACAGTTATGGGGGCGGCACTACTCTGGTTTGGTTGGTTCGGATTCAACGCCGGGAGCGCCCTGGCGGCGAATGAACTGGCGGCAAATGCCTTTGTCACAACCAATACGGCAACGGCTGCTGCGGGATTGACCTGGGCGCTCATCGAATGGCAGCAGCACGGTGCCCCGACTATCCTGGGGGCGGCAACAGGCGCGGTTGCCGGACTTGTCGCTATTACGCCGGCCTGCGGATTTGTAAACCCCATGAATGCCATATTCATAGGCATTCTCGTCAGTGTTTTCTGCTACATCGCCATTGCCAAGGTAAAGGCGTTATTCAAGTATGATGATGCCCTCGATGTTTTCGGCGTTCACGGCGTTGGCGGGATATGGGGAACCATCGCAACAGGCCTCTTTGCCGAGAAGGCCGTGAACGAAGCCGGTGGGAATGGCCTGTTCTTCGGCGATGTTCATCAGTTTTTGGTTCAGCTGCTGCTTATCATTGTGGCCCCCGTCTTCGCGGCTGTCATGACCTGGATACTCTTCAAATTTGTAGATGCTTTAGTAGGCATTAGGGTAGAAAAGAAGGATGAAATCATCGGCCTTGATCTTACCCAGCAGAGTGAAGCCGCCTATACGGTTGTAGAATAAGGAGGTCAACGGATATGAAATATATAGTCGCCATAATACAGCCCCACAAGCTGGACGAAGTGATGAAGACGCTGGAGGACGTAGAGGTAAATTTAGTAACCGTATCGAATGTGCTTGGGCGGGGCAGGCAGAAGGGGTTGACGGAGGTTTACCGCGGGGCGAAGGAGGTGGGGAGCCTGTTGAAGAAGATAAAGTTGGAGATTGCCTGTAACGAGGATTTTGTGGAGCCGAC
>PLLV01000203.1 GCA_003142295.1 Syntrophaceae bacterium | reverse complement strand
TTGCCTTGAGAATTGAAAAGTTCCCTTTCTTCACCACTTTGAATCCGCGGAACAATTCTTCCTTGACCTTGTGGTAGAAGAAGTTACCAAGATCATTTGAAAAATGGGCAGTTTTCCGAAGTCCCACCGACGTTATATTCCGAGGAATTTCGGTCAGCATGTTGTGCTCGTGGAGAACATAATCAAGACTAAGGTAAGAGGGCGAATACACCTTGTTAGCAGTAAGTTCAACATAATCGGAAAAGAAGCCCCGCCGCTCAGCGGTATCAAGGTAACTTTTGACTACATACAGACTCTGTCTAAGGCGGACCAGTGTTCCCCGCTTCACCTGGCGCGACAGGATTATATTCAGATACGCCGGCTTTTCTTCTATGGGAGCGAGATCGGCCGCGCCAAAGAACGGTAGCGCCGCCACCAGCTTGAGTATTCCTTTTGATTTAACATCATCGTTTCTCATAATATACTTTAATAGTATATTTAACGAAATAAGTTGTCAAGAGGCTTATACGACCCGCCTGGAATGAAGGCAAGGATCGCCTTAAAATTGCCCTTTTCCCCTAATTCTCCTTCGTAAACCCGCATGAATACGTGGGCACCATGGCGAAAATCGAGAAAAAGTGTAGAAGATGGGTTAGAATGGGTTCGCACGCACTGTGGCCCCGGGGAGGCATCTCGGACGGACAAGGAACCACAGGCAAAGATGCCCGGAGGTATTTATGATGGGTGAGAAGAAGACATACAGCGTGGGTATTTCCGGATCTTGCGGGGACTTAACCTCGGCGACGAGGCTATTCTTCACGGCATCATTACTCAGTTGCGACGCTCCTTGCCCGTGGAGATTACGGTCTTCTTCTGAAACCGGAACCCAAGGAATGAAATTGTGGACTTTTCATGAATAGTAGTTTTTTCAATTTAAGCAGACGGAAAGTTTGGGTTCTCTCAAGCATCGCCGCGGTAATCCTGGGTATCGTTGCACTCTCCTATCTGATAAGCAGCGAATCCTTGCGCCGGTATATGGAGGACCGGATCAATGGTCATTTGAAGGGGTACACGGTCCATATCGGGAAGGCTTATTTCCATCCCCTCGCCTTCTCTCTGGATCTTGATAATCTGATTCTGGTGCAGGAGGCCAATCCGAATCTGCCCGTCGCGAATATCAACCGGCTTCACGCAAGCGTTCAGTGGAGGGAAGTACTCACCGGCCATCTGGTGGGTGATTTATCGTTCAACCGACCGAAGTTCTACGTCAACTTAATCCATGTTCGTAAAGAGAATGAGAGCAAGGTTCCCCTCAAACAGAAGGGGTGGCAAGAAGCCCTCGCGTCCATCTATCCCCTCAAGATAAACACACTCACAATCCATGACGGGGAGGTTACATATGTGGATGAAGGATCTTACAAGCCACTCCATATGGACAAGATCAATTTCCTGGCTTCCAACATCCGGAATATCCGTTATCCTGGCTATGTCTACCCTTCCGCTATCCACCTGGAGGGGAGGATTTTCGAGAAAGGCAGACTCGCTGTTGACGGATATGCCAATTTTCTTGGGGAGCCTCACCCCTGGGCTAAGGCGGACCTCGATCTGAGCGATATGGATTTGAGCTATTTCAACCCAATCATGACCCGCCACAATGTTTCCATCCGAAGNNTGATTATCTCCACCTTCCGCAAACTGTGGCCGCGGAAAAGAAAAGGGTCCGGCAGGTTGTGCGCACTGCAAAAGAACTGAGTAACGAGCCCGCCTCGAAGATCAGGATAGATGTGCTCAGGATCAAGGCGAGCAGTTTCGGGTACGTAAACAGGACGACCCACCCCAATTACCGCCTCTCTATCGATCAAATGGAAGCAAACCTGAGAAACTTCAGCAATCAGATCACCGAGGGTCCGGCAACGTTCGAATTGAAGGGCAAGTTCATGGGAACGGGCAATACTAAGGTGACCGGCACCTTCCGGCCAGAAACGAAGAATCCTGATTTCAATGTCAATGTGGCTATTCAGAATACTCAGATGCCGGCCATGAGCGATCTTTTCCGAGCCTATGGAAATTTCGATATCAAATCGGGTCTCTTCTCCTTCTATTCGGAGTTGTCGATCAAAGACAACAAAGTGAACGGTTACATAAAACCTATCTTCAAAGACATGAAGGTTTATGACCGTCGTTCGAGACGGGAGAAGAGCTTCTCCCATACGCTCTACGTGTGGATGGTGGGAGGCATATCAAAGCTTCTCGAAAGCAGAACCCGTAATGAGGTGGCGACCAGGGCCACTGTCTCCGGAGATCTCGAAAGTCCCGGCACCTGTACCTGGGAGATCTTCATCAACCTTCTCCGAAATGCATTCATCAAGTCAATTCTTCCGGGATTTGAAAAAAAATTGAGTCAACCAAAAAAGTAGATACCCGTGGGCTCACACTTGTGAAACCTCGGCCATCCTGTATCATTGACTTCCTCCATGCCGGGTCATAGCCTTGAAACAGGCAGTTAAATCTCAACGTGCTTTTAAGGTGCACGCCATTCCTGCCCCAGCGTCGTACACTCAGGACCTTCCGGGTGGCAACGTATGACATGATACTAAATCCTTGTGTCCAACACATTTATTCAGAATCTACGGAGGGCCGATCTTCCGCTTCACCTCTTCAAAAGATGGTCTCATGAGTATCTTTCCGTTAAGATCCATTACCGGCAGCTTGGTGCTTGCGCATGACGGACAACCGCGACGTATTTTACCCCACATCTCAGATGATTTCGCTTTATTCTTATCCACATCATAGTAAGTATAACGATATTTATTGTTATTCAGTTTCTGCCTCATGGCCTGCGTGTAGCCGCAACCCTCACTTCCATACACAAGTATCGAATAGGCATGAGCAGGAGAAACCGTGATCAGGCAGAGCGCTATCAACCCCAAAACCGATATGATCAAGGGCGCTTTGTTGGTTTTCATCTATCCTCTCTCCTTTCCATTATCTTTATTCTCTTACGAACTTTATTATTATGTTTAGCAATACCCGCACCATGAAAAAATATGATCTATTTTAGGGGATTATATGGCAACTTGTCTCAAATAGCTAAACGTAATCGAGAATATCTCCTAATAGAAAAAGATCATCGTTATTTGTTCACCCTGGTTTTGCTTCATTTCTGCTTTGGCCGCATAGGTTTTTTCGTTCCAGTCTTTTCATTATACTTGGCCTCAATATCCCCGCGTGTGACTTCCTTCAATGCGGCCGTAACGGGCAGAATATACTTGATGGTTGATGATTTCTTGAAAAGGCTGCTATCTGCGGAAAGGAAGACCGTTAGTACCATTACCGCAACGGAGACGATGATGCAGCCTTTCAAGAGTCCCAGGAGTCCGCCGCCGATTCTGTTAAGGAATCCCAATTCCGAAATAGCAAAGAGTCTTCCAGCCGCCCATCCAAGGAGGTGCGCAACGAGAATGCAGGCAAGAAAGATAGCAGTGAAACTGATTGCCTTGGCGGTGCCGGGGTGGAAGCTCGTCAAGAACTTTGAACATGGCTGATAAAACCTCATGGCCAGCATGTACCCCGCTATAACGCCGAGAAGTCCAAAGAGCTGCTTCACCATGCCTTTCCACAATCCAATGATGGTTAATATTCCGATAACCGCAAGGACTATAATGTCAAACATGCCCGTGACCCCTTTTATTCTCCCTTGCCTCTCTAGTATATATCCTTATTCTTCACATTCGGCTGTATAAGCCTACCGCAGGCCCAAGCAGAGATGCAAGGAAGACCACAACGAACGAGAAGCATTATGCTGGCACTTATACAGAAAAAGCCCCACATTCTTGCAAGGCTGTTCGGTTCTTTAATAACGGTTCGCAGTAAACCCTGTGAACCGCAGGACGCCAGAGGCGGACAAGGACCTGCCCTCGCCCTCCCCCAAAAGAGGCTCGGCTGCAATCGAAAGGAATAGATGTTGATTTGCCCGCCACGGCAATAATCCCCTCCTTTTCAATAACGCCGTTTCCTTTAAGCTGTAAATAACTCACCAGTGTTCTTTGAAAACCCATCTGTCAGGCCAGAAAGGAAGTGCCTCGTGTACAGCCCCAGAATCCGGGAAAACCTAATCCCGTATCTTTACAGGCTGGCAAAGTTTCTCAATGTGCCCGTGACGAAAATCGTCAACACGATCTTGAGGGAGGTAATCGACACCCTCAAGGAGAAGAGTTTACTTCGCCCTATTCCCCGAGCTTGGCCAAGAGAAGCGCGCAGTTAAACAGCTAGAACCCTATTTCAGGGAAGTGTTACATGGAAGGAATGTTCATGCATCGCGGCGGAGAGATCGTGACCACAGAACAGCTCGACCTTATCAAAGTACCGGAAGCGATACACACCGACACAAGGAGGGCACACAATGCTACGCGTTATTCAAAACTTTCAAGAAGTGATTGAGCACCGGCACATCCACAGAATGGGAAAGGAACTCTACGACT
>PLLV01000132.1 GCA_003142295.1 Syntrophaceae bacterium | reverse complement strand
AGGTTCAGATGCGATGAGGTGATCGTAGGATACGAATCAACAGGTCCCTATGGGGAACCCATCGGTCATTATCTGTCAAAGAAGCCCGTAACGGTAGTCCAGGTTAATCCCATGCACACAAAAAGGGTAAAAGAGATAAACGACAACTCTCCTCTGAAGACAGATGACAAGGATCCCCGGGTACTGGCGGATATTATACTATTGGGGCACTCACTGAGCGTTGTAATACCGGAAGGTGATGCGGCCTACCTGAGGAGATTGAACAACTCGAGGGAGAGGCATGTCGGGGAACGGACTGCCCTTTTGAACCAGATACAGCAATTGGTTTTTCTTTTGTTTCCTGAGTTCAGGAAGGTGATCAAGGATATGAAGTGCAAGACAGCTTTCTATATACTCAATAAATATCTCACACCTGAGATCATAGGCGGTTTAAAAAAGGAAGAGCTTGGCGAAGAGATAAGGAAGAGGAGCAGGGGTAAATTTAGGGAAAGCCATGCGGAGATGCTTATCAGACTCGCAAAGGATACCATTGGTATCAGAGAAGGTGCCGCAGGTTTGTCCATGGATATAAGGCATATTCTCATTCAATTGGAGCTGGTAAATAGGCTCATTGCGGAAATAGAGGGAGAGATGGAGATAACCCTTGGGAGGATACCCTATAGTTCAAAGTTGCTTTCAATAAAGGGGTTGGGAACAGTGACGGTGGCAGGTCTCATAGGGGAGGTTGGAGATTTTAAGAAGTTCAGGACACAGCCAGAAATCATGAAGCTTGCCGGTCTTGACCTGTACGAGATAAGTTCGGGAAAATGGAAAGGACGAAGGAGGATATCGAAAAGAGGAAGGAGTCTTCTCCGGAAGATACTCTACTATGCGGCAATGCAGACAATAAGAAAGAATGGGATCATGCATGAGTATTATACAAGACTTACCGGCAGGGGTATGAAAAGCATGATGGCACTCGTTGCAGTTTCCAGGAAGCTCTTGAGGATAATACATGCGATTCTAAGAGATGAAGGGGAATATATTGTCAATTACGAATCTTTTAAAGGGCAGGTGATAAAGAAGGCTGCATAAGGTATAGTTACATAGGCGGGGAGATTATCGTTTTCTTCCATTGAGGCGCTATGCGACCTCCCAGTACAGAATACATAACTCCCCGTCTACATCCTAACCTCAATTAAGCAAGGTAAAAGCGTTTCATACGACTTTCTAATTACAAGGGTTGGGTAGGATGTTGTACAACTGATGGGGATAACCGCCTATGAAGATACCTTCAAATATAAAAACATATATATAAAAATATCTTTACTGGAATAAACAAGGAAGTAATGAGCCCTGCAGTACGAACTGTTTAGAATCATTTAAATGGAAGAAGAGTATTACTGATTGAAATGTTTATCATGCATTAATCTTGGAAGCATGATTGATTCCAATCGGTGTCTCTGGGCTTCGAAATCCTGCTCTATGCCGGGTGTGTCAAAGTCAATCATATTTCCGAAATGCAAGGTCACTTTTGCAAATGGTTTTGGCATCATGAACTTGTCCCAGCTATTGAAATACCATGCCCTGTCTGCTGAGGTGAAGAAGGGGACAATCTTTGCATGAGTGGCCCGGGCGATGCTGATCACTCCTGCCTTAACGACACCGGCTGGGCCTCTCGGACCATCCACGATATGACCGGCAAGTCTTGTTTGCTCCAACCTTTTGATCATTCCTTTTAAAGCCCCGCCCCCGCCTTTAGAAGAAGATCCCCTCACAATATACCATCCAGAATATTCTGCGACCTTAGCAATGATGTCCCCATCTTTACTTTTGCTGACCATCAAAGAAGGTTGAAAAGATTCGTACGATTTAAAGTGCCGGATCGCCGAAAAAAATTGTTGATGCCAGCAACAGAGCAGGATGGAGCCACCACTCTTTAGATATTCCATCCACTCTTTCTCATTTTCTATGAGGAGCCGAAATGTCCACGAGTAAATGCGGATGATATAATAAAGGAGAAAAAGCATTGGTTTGGTGAGGAGGAGATGTCAATTTTTTAGTTGAAACTTCCATGGCTCCCATATTGTAATCCTCATGCAGCAACGGGCAGTTGGTTGCTCTGTGGCTGCTCAATCGTTCTGATCAGTTCAGCAATGTCCGCATGTCCTTTGATCCGTCTGAACCCTTTTTCACAGTGAAGAAGTACCGCTGCAAGCCATCTCTGTGACATGGCGCTTCCCCTGTATCGTTTAATGTTAGTTTCACAATCCCTGACCGTCGAGAACATGTTTTCAATGGGATTCGTGGAGGTCAGGGTCTTTCTCAACAAAGCAGGCACCTTCAGACGGTGCAGGGTGAGGATCTCCGTCATGGCTTCCTTCAGAGAATCCGCCGCCGACTCGTTGATGCTCCGGAGCCATTTTTCAAAATCCAGAAGCATCTGCCTGGCATCTTCATAGGAGTTCTGCTCCAGGGCTGTCTTGAAGCGCCTGTGCGCCATCTTACGGTGCCTCTTGGCAAGGTGGGCCTGGATATTGCGGTCCTTATGAATGGTGCAGCGCTGATGAATGAGCTTTGACCCGAACCGGTCTTTCAGCGCCTTGATGATTCCTTTGCCGCCGTCGGTAATCCAGATAATGTTCCTTGAGAGCGCCAGACCCCTTGTTTGCATATCAGAAAGAAGCTCTTCACAGATATCGTGGTTCTCCGTCGCCCCCTGCCAGAATCCCAAAGGATGCTTATGCCCCTCTTTGTCTATCCCAAGGGAAACCACGAAGGCATCGCCGCCCCGGTGGACCGTATCGATGAAAACGGCAAAAACAGAAATGTCCGAAAGATTACGCTCTTTGAACTCCCTGAGCTTTTGGGTGGTCGCTTCCACGATCCGACGTGATATGGCAGAAGAAGAGACCCCGAAGGCGGACGCGGCATTAATAACCGTCTCCCCATAGCGCCTCTCGGAAATGCCGCGAAGCACCTTGCCGAGAATCTCCTCCGAAAAGGCCCCGGGTTTTTTCAATTTCTCATATGTGCTCAGATGAATCTCCCCTTCGGGACCCCTGAACCGGGGATGGCGAACAGAAATCTTCTGATCCCCGCAATAAACGGAACCCCGCTGATAGGCCCATTTATAGACGCCTCGATGAAGGGGGGCATGCTCCGGCCCGGAGCGTTCTTCCCGCTCGATATCCATGACAGTCTCACAAAGCATCGCGCCTAGTTCCATATGAAGCGTATCCAAACCACGCTTCCCCGTCTGAAGAATATGAAACATCCTGGCTGCAAGCTCCCGGCACCCGTACATCTGCTCAAATCCTTTTCTTGCCTTTTTCCGCCTTTTTGTGTCTACTCTCATTCGTGGCTCCTTTCTCTTATGAGATATGCTCCCGTGGATTATTCCACGGTGGGAGCCACATTTCAACTTTCAACTAAAAACGGTGTATCACCGGAATACAACACGTTCAGACCATACAGCTCCTTGAATTACAGTCCTCCGGCACCAGAGGCGTACCTGCATTGAGAAATAAAGAATGGCAGAATTCTAACTTAACATGTGGTATAAGTATCGGGGCCGGGTCAATTGTGTGAGCTTTATTTCGATCAGTTTTTGAGTGAGTTCTTACTTGAGATAAATTTGCTTCCGCCAGCCACTTACAGACCAGGCGAAAAGTTCATTGTCAATTTTCCACCTCTTAACTTTATTTAAATAATTACTTAGAGATAACTCTCGTCAAAATAAATATGAGAGAAATTCATTCATGATTGACAATCCCATCAACAGCGAGCGATCAAATCATCTCATCTCTAATATTTACAGGATCAGTTCACTACTGACAGAACCATCTCTTGTTGAAAAGGCACTAACATCAATTATGGAAACTGTAAAATATAATCTTGGTTTTGAGAGGTGTTCCATATACCTCATTAATAAAGAAAAAATGTTGCTGGAATGCAAGTTCATAACTGGTTTTACTGATGAGCAGAAAAATATAGCACGATCGAAACCATTCATAATGCATAAACATGACTGCATAGAAACTCGGGTAGCAACGCTGGGCAAGTCATTATTAATTAGAGATCATTTAGATCCGAATATAACAAAAATAGATGGAATCGTTATAACACAAATGGATCGAAAAGGCTGTACACTCTATGTTCCTCTCAAGGTTAAAGGCGAAATCATAGGGATATTGGGGGTGAATAGAAAGCAAGGTGAAGCTATCATCACCGAGAAAGAAATCGAATCGCTGTCTATTTTTGTGAATTTTGCCAGTATAATTATAGAGAACTCAAGATTATATGAAGCATTATTAAAAGAGAAAAAGTTTTCTGAAGATATCTTGAATAGCTCGATAAACGGTATTCTCACAACTGATATCCAAGGTCGGATTACTTCTTTGAATCCCGCAGCTGAATCAATTTTGGGTATTAGAAAGAGTCATGTTCTTAATACATCCGTTAGGGAACTATTCGTTACGATTCCTGAATTAAGTGGGATGCTTAATGATCCTATTGCTCAAGTTGAGAATATCAAAGGATGCGAATGTGTGCTTAGGAGAGACAATGAAAAATTTGTTATTCTAAGAATAAGCTCCTCCCCAATCTTTGACGATATCGATAGCCTAATCGGAATCCTATTTTTGATTCAAGATGTCACTGCTGAGCGAGAGCGAGAAAAACATCTTCAAAGGATGAGCAGGTTGATATCGTTGGGTGAACTGGCTGCTGGCGTTGCCCATGAGATTCGCAATCCTCTTACCGGAATTAGCGTTGTTTTAGATATTTTGAGGAATCGTCAACGATTATCTAAATCAGAAAAAAGCCTCCTTGAAGAGGCCACCATAGAGATCGAACGCCTAGAAAAAATAGTTTCTGACCTTCTGGATTTTGCGCGACCTCAAAAATTCAATTTTGAGATGGCTAATATCGTCGATATTATAAAAAGCATGTATTTTCTTATTAATGAACAGTGCAATAAACAGAATATAAGGTTGCTCACCCGGTACAGTCGAAGTTTGCCGAAATCTTTTATGGATCACGAAAAAATGAAACAAGGATTACTGAATATACTAATTAATGCCATACAGGCTATGCCGCAAGGTGGAAAATTATCTATTGAAATATCTTGCAAATTCATAACCGGTCAGAAAAACAGAAAAAAGCATTTAGTGATAACGATCAGTGACACGGGTCACGGTATTTCTGACTCTGCAAAAGACCGCATTTTTGATCCCTTTTTTACAACTCATCCTGAAGGTACAGGATTGGGCCTGTCGATAACCCATAGCATTATTAAGGAACATAACGGTTTTATCAAAGTAGAATCTGAAGAGGGGGAAGGTACTACATTTTCAATTTTCTTACCTATTCTTCAGACAAATGCTTTTCAGGAAGTAGCTTGAATAGTATATTAATCATTGATGATCAAAAGTTGATCAGAGAATCGCTCAAAGTAGCCATGGAAAAAGAGCGATATCAAGTTCATGTGGCCGAAACAGGAAATAAAGGTCTTAATATTATACAGAACAATGGCATTGATCTTGTTTTGCTGGACATCCGTCTTCCTGATATTAATGGTATTGATGTTCTGAAAAGAATAAAGAAAATAGATAATGATATCATCGTCATTATGATGACTGGGTATGGAACAATTGAGAGTGCTGTATCGGCGATGAAACTAGGTGCTTTTGATTACGTGAACAAACCTTTTAAGACAAAGACTATTTCGACAATTATAGAACTTGCCCTGGAAACACAAAAATTAAGAAAAAAGGTAGGAATATTTCAAGATAAGGACAAAAGTCGTTACGGAGTTGATAAGATCGTAGGTCATAGTAAGTCGATTTCTCAGACCTTGGAATTGATAGAAAAGATATCTCAAATAGATTCGTCCACTGTCTTAATACAAGGCGAAAGTGGCACCGGGAAAGAACTCGTTGCAAAGGCTATACACTATACTAGTAGACGTTGTAGCGGTTCATTCATTGAAATTAACTGCGCCGCCATTCCGTATACATTACTAGAAAGTGAATTGTTTGGGTATGAAAAAGGAGCATTTACTGATGCCAAAAAGGCAAAGAAGGGGCTGTTAGACCTTGCAAATGGGGGAACTCTCTTCCTTGATGAGATTGGGGATATGGATTTGGGCATGCAGTCGAAGATCCTCAATTTTCTTGAAGAGAGAAAATTCCGCCGCTTAGGTGGAGATAAATTGATTGAAGCGGATGTTAGGATTGTTGCTGCCACTAATCACAACCTTCGTGAAGAAATAAAAAAGCAGAGATTTAGGGAAGAATTATTCTACCGATTAAATGTGATCAACATATACCTCCAACCCTTGCGAAAACGCCAAGACGATATAATCCCTCTTGCAGAGTACTTTATAAACGAATTCAATCGGCAATTTAAAAAGGCTGTGCGGGGGATTACCCTAGAGGCAGTTAATATCCTGAAGCAATATTCCTGGCCCGGTAATATTCGAGAACTTAAAAATGTGATAGAAAGGATTATGATAATCGATAACCCGGAAACTATTCACCTCAAGCATTTGCCAATAGAGATAACAGGTAAAGAACTCAGTTCTTCATTGGATTTACAAATCGATGATAATAAGAGTTTTGAAATACCTAAAGAGGGAATAGATCTCAGGTCTTTAACGAGTTCTGTCCAGAAAAATCTTATAAGGAAGGCCTTGCAGAAAGCAGGAAATAAGTCACAGGCTGCAAAGCTCCTCAATATGGATCGTTTTTCTCTTAGATATTTAATGAAGAAACTTCAGATTTCTTGATTCCGAAAACCCTCCGATTGTGTGAAATAATTACACGCGTTAAAATATTTCACCTTCCTAAAAATATCCCCATAGTTTCTTAAGCTTTTGAATGCTGCTGCTTCTATATTAGGCTGATGACGATAAAGAATTAGCACTCTCAAAACAAGTTCATAACGCCGCTCACTTTCGCAGAATTACTTAAATTACCAATTAATACAACTAATTAAATATTCTTAATAATACCGAAATATTCTTGGCACTTATCATGCAACGTTACTAATTGTTTTTAAAGTGTAGCATATCTCAAATGACAAATTAAAGAATGATGACATTTGAAGATTATAGACACAAGGAGGTTTTATGGCTGGGAAAATCGCGATTTTAGGTATGGGGATGTCAAAGATTGATGGGGCAAAGAAAGATACAAAGCTCGATGATCTCGTCTTCGAAGTGGCATCTAAGGCGCTTAATGATGCTTCGTTAACGCGGATGGATATGGATGGAATCGTCATTGCTGCGTGTGATGAATTAGATGGTCGTTCCATATCGAGCATGCTGGAAGCTGCACCTGCGGGTGCTTATCTGAAGGATGAAATTAAGGTTACAGATGATGGATCTTATGGAGTGATAATGGCAGCCATGAGAACATTGTCAGGGCTCTTTGATTTAACGTTGGTTGTAAGCTGGTGCAAGATGTCCGAGTCCCCGGTTTCCGACGTCATGCGGATGCGGTGGGATCCCTTTTATCATAGAGAGTTTGGCATGAACCATATAACCACAGCGGGCCTTATGGCTGGTTCTTATCTGAACAAGTACCCAATATCGGAAGATATTCCCGCGAGGGTAGTGGTAAAAAACAGAAAGAATGGCGCCCGGAATGAGAGCGCTCATCTCCAAACGCCCGTAACCTTGAAAGAGGTGAAATCATCGCCCATTGTAAGTTGGCCGTTAAAGGCTCTCGACTGTGCCCCTGAATCGGACGGTGCCTGTGCTCTAGTCTTAGCCTCCGAAAGAAAGGTGAAAGAATTAGGAATAACCCCCGTATGGTTAACTGGTTTCGGTTGGGCTGCCGATTCATATTATTTGGGCGAGAGAGACCTTTGCGATTCGCGTTCTTTGCGACTCGCAGCCGACAAGGCTTATAAGATGGCAAAGATACATAATCCTCTTAAAGAAATCGATGTCGCGGAAATATCCGATTTCACCTCTTATCATGAATTGATTGCTTATGAAGGCTTAGGATTGTGTGGACCAGGAAAAGCTGCGGATTTGATTGAACGGGGTGAAACGGAAGCCGTAGGCAAATTGCCGGTCAATCCGTCCGGAGGCCTTCTTTCGTCCAATCCTTTTACGGCAGCCGGTCTGTTTAGAGTGGCGGAGGCTTACTTACAGCTGTCCGGAAGAGCCGGCAACCATCAGATCCCAGACGTCCAAAAGGCCCTAGCGCAGGCAAGTACAGGATTCTGTGCGCAAGGGAATGCCGTTTTTGTCTTAAGCAAATAAGTCTTTATGGAGGAGTAATTTATGAAAAGAAATGCAGCTATTATTGGGGTAGGTCAGACACCTTATTTGTCTCGTCATGATAATACAATTCCTGAGTTATCTCAACAAGCGGCCCTGCAGGCGCTGGAAATGGCGGGTATGACCATGGATGAAATTCATGCGGTTGTCTATTCAATGGCCCCGTCAGAGTTTCTGGGCGTTAATGATCCAGATAAATGGTCGGTCAGCGCTGTTGGAGGTGTTAATAAACCTTTTATGCGGGTTCATACCGGAGGAGCGACAGGTGGCTCGGCGGCACAGGCGGGATTTTTTCATGTCGCATCGGGCCTTTATGATTCAGTTCTTGTCGTTGGAGCAGACAAGGTCCGGGAATGCAAGGATTCTCAGCAGGTCCTGAATACAATATGGGACCCCATGTATGAAAGACAATTTGGTCTAACCACTATTGTGATGGCGGCATTACAAGCTGTTCGTCGGATATACAAATACAAGACTACCGAAGAGCAGATGGCGCGGGTTGCTGTCCGTAACAGGTTGAATGCACTGAATAATCCAGTTGCACACCTGAAAGGAAATATCACGGTAGAGGAAGTAATGAAATCCCCTTATTATGCGTGGCCCATAAAACAATATGATACCTGTCCAGCTTCTGCCGGTGGGGCAGCGATTGTCATCGTTTCCGAAAAAAAGGCCAAGAAATTGTGCACTCGTCCAGCATGGATTAAAGGCTGTAGCGGGGTAGCCAATACCGTTTTCATGGGTGATCAAATGGGCGGCGCTGCAGAAATGGACTATGCCGATTGGGATGAGTTAGCTATTGCGGCGAAGGAAGCTTACCAACAGGCCGGGATTGTAAACCCCTTGAAAGAGATACAGGTTGCAGATGTTTATGCCCCCTTTACCGTCTGCGAGCTCGCCATCGTGGAGGCCCTCGGTTTCTGCAAGAAAGGAGAAAGCGAAAAGCTAAACGAAAGCAGCTTCTTCGATATGGATGGAGAAATTGCCATAAGCCCGTCGGGTGGATCATTGTGTACGAATGCTATTGCAGTGACGGCTCTTGCCCGTGTCTGTGATGCTGCCCTGCAGGTTCTCGGCAAGGCAGCTCCGAAAATGCAGGTTAAAGATGTCAGCAACGCCGTAGCTACGGGAATCGGTGGTTCATTTCAATTTCACACCATGATGGTGCTTGGTTCCGATCATAATTAAAGAAAGAATAGGAGGCTTAGAGAATGAAGAAAAATGAAGAAGGGATGACATTCAAGGGCGGTTGGAATGTGGAGTACAAGTATGCCGTTGGGCCGACAGGCACAAAGTTTTTTAATGCCTTGAAGGATGAGGGGAAAATAATTGCTCCAAAATGCCCGAAATGCAAACTTGTAATGCTGCCGCCCAGAGCTTTTTGTGAACGGTGTTTTGTTCCGGCAGATGAGTGGGTGGAAGCTGGCAAAGAGGGTTCCATCCAGGCGTTTACGATTGTTCCTTATTTTTTTGAATCACTACCCGATCCCCCTTATGCGATCGCTTATGTCATGCTCGATGGGACCAATACGGCCATGGTCAACTTTGTCAAAAACATCGATCTATCAGACCCAAAGAAAGCAGCGAAGAAACTGGCCATCGGCAATCGCGTTAGGATCGTGTTCGAAAAAGAGAGGAAGGGTACGATCAATGACTTTCATTATGAGTTGATATAAGTCGTTAATAAGTTGCTCCACATTTTTATTTTCGGAGGAAGACATGTGGAGCAAGTTGTTTTCATATTTAGGAAAGAGGGATTCGCAATGGACAAAATTGTGCTGATGAAGAAAGACAGGGTAGCGACAATCCTCATTAATCGCCCCGAGGCTTTTAATTCCCTAGACTATGACACCGTAAAGCAAATGGAAGATACTGCCATGAAAGTGGAAGCAGACCAGGAAATTAAAGTTGTCCTTGTAAAAGGGAAAGGAAAGAGCTTCTGCACAGGTGCTGATCTTAAGTATCTTCGGAGCATTGCAGAAGATAGAGAAAAAATTGCTCGTTTCATCGATCAGATTAATAGGGCTTTTAACAGTTTAGAGAGTATGAAGGTGCCGGTCATTGCTGTTGTGCATGGACATTGCCTAGCAGGTGGATGCGAATTGCTGATCTCTTGTGATTTAACTTTAGCCAGCAGTGATGCAATCATTGGGGATCAACATGCTAATTTTGGTCTTATTCCAGGTGCAGGAGGGACACAGCGACTGCCAAGATTGATCGGCGTCCAGAGAGCAAAAGAATTGCTTTATACGGGAAAATGGCTATCCGGTACCGAGGCAGAAAAATACGGCCTGGTGCTGAAGGCTTTTCCTGCGGTAGAACTCGATGCCGAAGCAGAAAAACTGGCTGCGCAGATTGTGGAGAAAAGTTCTTTAGGCCTTAGTCATATGAAGAAGCTAGTAAACCATGGCCTGCAAATTGATTTACATACGGCCGTGGAGCTTGAAGTTGCAACGTTCCTTCACTATTTTCCTTCAGAAGATGTGCGGGAAGGATTGCTGGCATTTCAGGAGAAGCGAAAGCCAAAATTCAAATAAAAGAAATGCACACGTATAAATTGAGAAGCGAGGTGAAAAATGTACGAATCGAAGGACGCATATTTTTTCAATGAGGACCATGTAGCTTTCAGGGATTCAGTTAGGCGTTTCGTGCAAAAGGAAGTGACCCCGAAGGCGGATGAATGGGAAGACCGGGGATGCTACGATAAAATGATATTCAAGCGTATGGGGGATCTGGGACTTCTTGGGATCAAATATCCCATCGAGTACTGTGGTCAGGGAGCAGATACACGAATGAATTTAGTTTGGATGGAAGAGATGTGCCGATGCAAGGCACTGGGTTTTGTCATGAGTCTTTTCGTTCACACGGATATGGCCAGCCCAGCCCTGAATAACGTTGGTACCCCAGAGCAAAAGAATAAATATTTGCGAGGAGTATGTACCGGTGAAAAGTTGATGGCGGTAGCTATGACGGAACCAAATCACGGTTCAGACGTTGCAGCGATTGAAACACGCGCGGTGTTAGAAGGCGATCATTATCGCGTGAATGGAGCCAAAACATTTATCACAAATGGGACACAAGCCGATTTTATCAATGTCGTCGTCCGTACCGGCGCACCCGGAGTTAAGGGGGTAAGCCTTTTACTCGTAGATACGGACTCGCCAGGATTTTCAGTATCCAAAAAATTTAATAAGACAGGACTTTTGTCTTCCGATACAACGGAACTTGTTTTTGAAGATGTCATGGTGCCTAAGGAAAATCTTTTGGGAAAAGAGAATCAGGGTTTTTACGCTTTGATGACGGGATTGGAGAGTGAAAGATTGAGTCTTGCCGTTCTTGCCTATATGGGAGCTGCCATGGCACTGGATGAATCAATTAAGTATGCAAAGGAGAGAATTCAGTTTGATCGACCAATCGGTAATTTTCAGGCGATAGCACACCAACTTGCTGACATGGCTACTGATCTAGAGGCGTCAAAACGGCTTGTCTATCATGCCGCCCTCCTTTACGATAAAGGGATTAAATGTGCATCGGAGGTATCCATGGCAAAGGTTTTTGCCGCCGAAGCTGCCTGTCGCGTTGTCGCCAATGCAGTTCAGATACATGGAGGTTATGGCTATATTCGTGAATACCTTGTTGATCGTCTCTATCGGGATGTAAGGCTGTTCAATATAGGCGGCGGCACACGCGAGATAATGCGTGATATCATTGCCAAGGAGATGGGATTCCGGTCACGATGAATTCCCAAAATTTACCGAAAGAGATATCCGGCGTTTTTATAGGTGGTCTTTTCTCTTCGGGTTTATCGTAGAATCGGAATCAACGATTAAATGGGAACCTTGGAAAAAGGAGGTGGAAGATGAGTGAGCGAAGTAAAGAAACGAAAAGCAAAATAATGTCACCTACAGAAGCAGTGAGAGAGTTTATCAAAGACGGGCAGATTATTGCGAGTGGTGGTTTTACAATAACAAGAAAAAGTTACGCAATTTATTATGAAATGCTCAGGCAGGGTATCAAGGGGATAAAGCTCTGCCATGTAACCCCTGGCGGTCCGGACGAGTTGTTGGCAGCAGGGGGTTGTTTGGCTGGTATAACCGGATGCTATGTGGGCGATGAATTGGTTCAGGTCATACATCCTTATTGCTCAAGACAGATCAAGCAGGGCAATATCTGGCATGAAGACTACAGTCATTATTCTATGATTCTGAGATTTAAAGCTGCAGCGATGGGGGTGCCCTTTCTGCCAACCCATTCTCAGATAGGATCGGACCTCGTGAACCCCGATTATGATGTGGAAAGAAAGGTTGGCCTAAGAGGCAAGGATAGTAGGTTTCCTCTAGAAAAATTCCATGTCATTAATGACCCTTTCTGGCCTGAACATCAGAGGGTCTGCTTGCTACCAGCATTGGTTCCCGATGTGACAGTTATCCATGCCCAGATTGTCGGGGAAAAGGGCACTGCAAGGATTATGGGCCCACTGGGTGGGGATGTAGAAGAGGCATATGCTGCCAAGAAGGTGATTCTGACATGTGATCAGGTGGTTCCCGAGGACTATATGTCCAGAGATCCCAATGCTAATCAGATTCCTCACCACATTGTTGATGCTATTGTTCCGCTACCGTACGCTTGTCATCCTGTGAGTTCCTATATGAATTATGATTATGATGCCACATTTCTCCGAGAATTCCACACAGCTATGGGGGATGATTCGAAGAGAGATAAGTGGTTGGAAGAGTGGGTCTACAAGATTAAGGACCATTGGCATTATCTGGAGAAACTAGGTAGTGAAAGGTTGTCTAAATTAACGGCTAATCCGGCTTTCGCCTATAATCCTGACAACGATCGATCCGCTTACATGAATAAGTAGCACTTCATAACTATAAGGAGGAAGATAACATGACTGAGCAATATTATACTGTGCCGGAAATGGTTGTCGTTGAAACGTCTAAATTTGTGAAGGATCAGATGGTTATTTTTGTGGGTATTGGTCTGGGACTTCTGACGGCGAGTCTGGCTGTGAAAACTCATGCCCCGCGTGCCACTATTCTCATGGAGGGAGGAACGGTCGATTCGCGTTTTGCCCATTTACCCTTTTCCGTCTGTGAACCAAGATCCGCATATGGCTGCACAGTGACTACTGGTCTTTTCGATATACTGGGGTACAATGCAGGAGGAGCTCACGCCGATTTGGCAATTCTTGGCGCGGCACAAGTTGATCAATATGGTAACTTAAATTCTTCCATGGGTCCCCGTGAGTCCGGTGAGCCCTTTGACGTTCTTCACCCTGGATGGCGTGCAACCGGCAGCGGTGGTGCCAATGACTCTGCATCAGGACTTCCTTTTGTGGTCAACATTGTTCACCAAGGCAGACGATTCCCGAAGGTGGTAGATTACCTTACCAGTCCCGGATGGATGGTCAAACAATTCGAGAACGGGAAAGTAAAATGGGTACCCAGGAAAGATGCTGGACTAATACGAGGTGGCCCCGAGGCTATTATTACGACTCAATGCGTGATGAAATTTGATGAAAAGACTAAAATAGCTTATCTAGCAGAATACTTTCCGGGTACTTCACCGGTTGAAATTAAAAAATCCATTGGATGGGATATAGATATTTCGAGAGCAGTGAAGACTGAGCCACCATCCAGAGAGGTTATCAATATTTTGAGAAATGAAGTTGACCCGGACAAAGTTCTCCTTGGTGGTTTAAAGAAATGAACTTCGTTGAAATTAATAAAATGTACAAGCTCGTCGCTGTGAGGTCTTGATTTAGAAAGTTACATTTACGATCTCACAAATGAATCTGAACCTTATGGGGCTAAAAAAACGAGTCTAATTGCTCAAGACAAAATTGAAGCTGAGTGATCTGGAACGATTTCAAAACATTCTTGCGGTTAGGAAGCCCAAAGCTCATCCCCTCTTCAAAGTGGTAGTGGGTGGAATTGGATCGTGGGAGAAAAAGTGCTACTATAACTTTCCAAGATAAACTTTGGAGAAGCATTATGAGTATTAATGATACAGATTGGAAGACCAGGAAGTGGGAGATAATTCAAAAACGGTTGGGATATAACGACGAGGAAATGAAAAAATTTCAGGAAAATCCTCGAAACGAAGATATCCTGTCCAAAGTACCTGCGATAGTGAATAAGACATTCATTGTGGAAGTGGCGGACTCGCAAGGATGTAACAGTCAGCACAAGGTTGGTGATAAGTTCCATTTTGACAGCGCGGGAAACCTTTTAACCAAACTCTGCCCGACAAGAATATGCATTTATGCTTTGAGTGCCATTATGCCTCAGATTTTCACAGCAAAAGAATTTCTTTATGCCGGCATTGATCCAAACGAAATGAGGTTCAAACGGGCGGCCTGCTTTGATGTCGGCGTAGAGTGCGAAGGATGGGGACGCATCGTGATGGAAATACGAGTGGTAGATCGCAAGAAAGCTTGACGAGCACTTCTTTCACTCTTTTCACCCTTCACGTAGTAGAATACTTTTTACGTCTTTTATCCAATTAAATTCTCAGTCGTGTGAGTAAGAAAACAAATGAACATTAATATTCCATGGACAGACCCGAAAATTGTTCGATCGAAAATTAATAAGTCTCCCTTTTATAAAACTATCTCTATGAAGATGGAAATAACGAACAAGAAGGGGTCAATAGTAAGAATAAAATCAGGTAATAAGCATAAGAATTTGTGGGGGACTGTTCATGGTGGTGCCTTAGCATCGCTTGTTGATTCGACCTGTGGGTTATCGGTAGTCCCCTATTTAAAAGATGGAGAAACTATGGTTACTATCTCATTGTACATAGACTATATTGCTCCAGTAATAGAAGGGGATATACTTGGTCGAGGACGAATCATACATCGAGGCAGGCGATTGGTTAGGGCGGAGGCGATCATCACGGATCAGAAAGAAAGAATTGTTGCCAGGGGTTATGCATTATTCATGATCTCAGAAAATAATACGAAAGTTGTACCGTGAGATTCGTAGGATTCTGGCATACTTTTGGATGACCATAAAGAGGGCAGGATGTGTCGGAAGTGTCTTGCGGCGGAGCAGATTATCGGGTTACTGCGGGAAGCAGATGTGGTCATCCGCATTTCAATTCTAAATCTAAAATTGAGGATAAGTAGATACCGTTCTTGTCAAGCGGAAGCTGGCTTATAATTTGGATCATACTTTTTCCCGGATTTCAGGACTCCAAAGATAACATGAACCAGTTTTCTCATAATCGCACAGACTATAACTTTCCCATTTTTGCCTTTATCTTTTAGACGGTTATAAAAAGCGATCATAACAGGATTACATTGGATTGAAACCAACGCCGGCATATACAGGGCCTTTCTGAGCCTTGCATTTCCGATTTTGCATAATCTGGGTTTGCCTTTAATTGATGATCCTGAGAGTGTTTCCTTCGGCGCGAGTCCGATAAATGCCACCATTTGACGAACATGGTTGAATTTTTCCAGGTCATCTAATTCTGCCAGGATGTGAGGAATGGTTGCCTTACCAATTCCGGGAATAGAATCCAGCAATTCCTTCCTCTGTTTGAGATGAGGATTTTGTCCTATCAGGTCGGCAATCTGTCGTCTGATTTTTTCAATTTCCTGATCCAAATAAGCGATATGTTCTTTGATCAAAGAAATGACAGATTCATGTGCCGTGCTGAGCCGATTCTTCTCATGGCTTCGCATATCGATCAGGCTATCAACACGTCTGACCAAAGCTCTCAGGAATCTGATCTCCGGTGAAGGTGGAATCCAGGGATCAGGCTTCATAGCCAGACAGAACCGGGCAATGATTCCTGCATCAATCTTATCCGTCTTGGTGCGAATCAGTTCACTCTGGGCAAACCCCTTGATACGGGCGGGATTGACAATACTGACAATGTGGCCGGCTTCATGAAGATAGATTGCCAGGTCCTCTCCATAGTTGCCAGTCGCTTCCAGACAGGCATGGACCTTCTGAATCCCCTGTTTCTCAAGCCAGAGCATAAGCGTCTCAAAACCTTCCGCCGAATTCTTGCAGGTCTTATGTTTTGTCTTCCCATCTACAAGAAGTGCGACATCGAATTTCTGTTTCGCGATATCTATCCCAAGAACCGATACTGACATAATAAAACACCCCTCTTAAATGTAGAGTCGAGATGTGGCGCGGTTGCCGTAGGTATTGGCTTGTCTGTTTCCGTCCCTTTCGTCTGACGGTGCCCGGTTAGCCTTGCCATAGTTCCGTTTCCACACCCCGCTCATCGAACCGGACAGGCGGATTTCCCGCATCCGGCTCTCGGACAAGATGTCATGCTTTTCGCCCACGGAAGGTCATGGGTTCTTCTCGGCAGATTAATCAATCCCAGCTCATCATATAGGTATTGATTGGCGTAGCGCTTTTTCCCCTTGCCTTGAACCTTGTGTTTCTTGCATAACCACCGGCGGAGCCTATGTGTAACGTGGGTGTTGATGGACTGATAGGAGGTACTGACTTGTCCAAGGCAAAAGCAGTTCGCCCAGCCCGTCAGTTTCCGATTCAGTCGTCCCACCACATAATCGGCATCCAGTGTGGCACGGCGACGATTTGTCTCTTCGTTGATGCTTTCCACCACTCGTTTGATGCTCTTCTTCGATGGCCTGGTGCCGATGTAGGCGCGTCCGGTCACACGATTATAGCAGCGCCCGAAGGTGTA
>PLLV01000077.1 GCA_003142295.1 Syntrophaceae bacterium | reverse complement strand
TCACCGGAGGCACGGGGAAAGCCGCTGGTATTAAGGGCAGTTTTGAAATGACTCGGAGAACGGTACGTTCAACCTTAGAAGGAGTTGGGATATCTTATACTAAGGGAACGGTTAGATATACACTGCCATAAAGTAAATGTTTAAAAAGAGGAGGGAGACATGAGTGCGAATAATGCCATTAATGAAATAATGGGTCAATTCCTGGATCGTAGTATTTCTCGAAGGAGTTTCATGAAGGCTTTAGGAGCCATCGGAGTGTCGACGGCAGGAATATCGTCAATAGTTAAGAGCGCGGAAGCTGTCGAAAGGGGTATGGCACCTATGAAGGCCCGGTCATTTACGGGAACTGGCGGACAGCTGATCGTTGAACAAATGAAAGCTGCTGGCGTGAAATACCTTTTTACCAACCCAGGATCCTTCGAGGTCGGTTTTCTCGACGCCTTTCTGGATCAGCCAATGCAGTTAATCCTTTGCCTGCACGAGGGCATTGTTGTTTCAGCTGCCGATGGGTATGCCAAGGTTTCGCGTGAGCCTGCTTTTACATTGGTCCATGTTGTTGCTACTGCTCAGTCATTGGGTCAATTATATAATGCCCATGTTGACGGCACCCCTTTGGTGGTAACTGCCGGAATGCGCGAGAATGAATCATTTTCTGATGAAACTGTCCTGGCTGCACGGCCAGGCTGGGATCTAAAGGATATCACCCGCCAATTTACCAAGATTTCCTGGGAAACCCGCGATGCCAGGGCTATACCAACTCAGATCAGGCGGGCCCTTAAAGTAGCCACAACCGAACCCGGCGGTCCCGTGTATCTGGCTTTCTCCGAGGGGGCCCAGACCGAAAAGAACGTCACCGCCCTGATTTACGATCGAGAGAATTTCATCATCCCCAATGAAATCTCCCCTAACCCGGAAATGCTCAAAGAAGCCGCCAAGTCCTTGCTGGCAGCCAAGGCACCGGTAATGTGGCTGGGCGACCAGGTGACTAAAGATGGCGCTTGTGCGGAAGTGCTTGAGTTGGCCGAACTTCTCTCTATCCCTGCCTGTGACTATCTCTTTCCCTTCGTTCCTGGCATCTTTGCGAATTTCTCTCATAAGCACCCGCTTTATGCTGGGCCCTACAACGCCCAAAATGGAGATCTCGTTCTTGCCCTTGGTTTCAACTACAGCACCACACTACCGGGGAACTTTCGGTACGGTATGAAGGACGATACCCCAATGATCTGCATATCGACGAGCGCAGACTCCATCGGACGCGTGAATCCATTCGCTATTGCCATGGTAGCGAACACCAAGCTTGCTGTGCGAGGGCTGATCGATTCCATCAAGAGCATGGCGACCGAGGCTCGAATCAAAGAGATCGCCGCCAGCCGGAAAGGCCAGGAACCAGATTTCGGTAAAAAGTCGGCAACGATCAAGAAAGAAAATGTGGGCCTTTCTCCCATCCATCCAGATGAGTTGGCTTTTGTTATGGACAAGGAATTGGACAGGAATTGCATCCTTGTGCATGAATATCAACAGAGTTCACTACAGTTTTTCAATTTTGGTGCAGGTGAGAATGAGAAGATGTTGGTTTCCAATAAGGGAATCTGTTTGGGTTGGGGCACTGGTGCGGCGATTGGGGCAAAGATCGCATCACCCGACCGCCAAGTTGTGTTGAATATTGGTGACGGGTCCACGATGTACTCCGCCGCAGGGTTTTGGACCATGGCCCGCTACGAGATTCCAGTTCTTACGATTGTTTCAAACAATCACAGCTATGATTCTGTGCGGAAATCCGATGTTATGTACAATGGCCGGATGAAGGCCGCAAATAGATTTACAGGCACAATCCTGGATAATCCGCTCATTGATTTCGTGAGTCTTGCCAAGTCTCAAGGATGTGAGGGTATTCGTGTGGAGCGGGCATCTGACTTACGCCGGGCATTAAAGCGGGGCATCGAAGCAACCCGTGCCGGCACACCCTTCTTAATCGATGTTGAAGTTGCGCGTACTGGACCAGGGGCGGATAGCACTTGGTTTCAAAAGTTCAGTGTTGCTCAATCAAGGAAGAAGAAAATTTAAAAGCGGAATAAATGGGAATTGTAAGCTAAATATGGAAAGGCAGGGTTCAGAAATGGCTCTGCCTTTTTATTTACAAAAGTAACACTTACGATTTGAAAGGTTGAATAAGCAGGCAGAATTGGAAAATCAACAAGGAAGGCAGTCGTAGACTCCATGCTACGGTAGTTGGCAGTCAAGACCTTGCACCTTTCAACCGGTACTGTGCGAGATCGAGCAATGAAAAAAAGAACTTCATCCAGAGAAATAAGGAACCCATGTAGGTGAACGTGAAATCCTGCACTGATTTTTACTCCTGCTTGGGAAGTGGAAGGGAGGGGTGGGGCAAAGAAATCCCTCGGAGTAAGTTTGTAACTTTCGGCCATTGGAAGTTTGCTAGAAATGAATCGCTATAGATCTCCGGTCTGTTACTGGAAAGAGAAGGACCTTTTTTGGTTAGCAATATGGTTAGCATACTTTTCAAAAATAACGCATATTTCGCCATATCCAGATGAATTGAAACATAAAGTGCTATCTCAGAAAGATAAATAATAATCAATGCTTATATATCAAACTATATTGGTCCATATCGAGAAAAAACATGCAGCAAGGGACTCAAAATCCCCCGTCCGC
>PLLV01000194.1 GCA_003142295.1 Syntrophaceae bacterium | reverse complement strand
AATTAAATAGGGACAGCTACCATTTATTTCACCTCAAAAAAACGTTCGCTGTCCATGGTTATTAAACCAAAATTCTGCGTGTTATGCGGATCAATCTAATTAGTGTTAGGCGCAATTTACCGAGGAAAGCATGAAAAGCATATTGCTCACATCATTTGTAGTCTTGGCGCTATTTTCCGGGGTGGTCAATGCCCAAGATAATATTGAAAAAAAGAAAATCGAATTTTTAATATCTTCAGTTGAGAATTTAAAAGGGGCAAAATTTATTAGAAACGGCACAGAGCATGATGGGAAAGAAGCCGCAGAGCATTTACGAATGAAACTTCAAAGCGATGTTGGTATGGTCCAAACCGCTGATGATTTTATAAGGCTATGTGCTTCACAATCTTATATTTCTGGAAAACCGTATCTGATCAGATTATCTGATGGGAAAACCATAAAATCAGAACAATATTTTCGGGAAAAGCTAAAGGAGTATAATTCAACCGCAAAGTAAATGCGCCTAACAACCGGTTGAGGCTGACGGCTCCTTCGGTTCACGTTTTTTGCTTGTTCCGGCATGGTTAAGATCTTGGGCCGGGGTCAAAAAGCGCGCCCCTTGGCCCGCAGATTAACCAGAGCGTTACACTTTTTCAATCCGAAATCAACGACGGATCAGGAAACCAGTCCTGACACTTTGTAGGTGCAGACAGCGATTGGCCGGATGACTGTCCTTGAATAATCTAAAACCGTTTTTTTCATTGAATCCTTCCTGCACTCCTCAAATCTTCAGCATCGATTGATATGCAGGATTTCATGCGTTAATAATTGATGGGTATCTTCTCGGAAATTAAAATGCGCTTGTTAAAATGATTATTAATTGTTATAAAAAGACAAATATTTTATAAGGATGAACGCCCATGGGAGAGGGTATTTCGGACTATACAAAATTGATCATCGACCTGCGCAGACATATGTGGAAATCAGGTGTGGAAATGGAATTGCGCAGATTAATATGGCAAATAGCCGTTATAGGGAAGTATATCTCTGCTAAAATTCAAGAATCGAATCGGAAACTGGCTGGTTTTAGGAACATCCGCATTTTCCGTCACGGTGAAGAGCAATTGACTTTGGATAGAAGCGCCGATGAGATTCTCAAGAATCAACTCCAGGATTCAGGGTTTGTCAGAGCATATGCTTCAGAAGAACAGGATTCAGTGATTCAGATCGGCAAGGGAGAAGAAAAATATTTCGTCACTGCAGACCCTTTGGCCGGTTCTTCTTTAGTGGATGCCAATCTGTCCATAGGAACGATAATAGGCATTCATAGAGAGTCGATGTTAGCCAAGGGGAGAAAAACATTGGCGGCAGCCATGTACATTATGTATGGACCGCTGATTACGATGGTCTATTCTGCAGGAAAGGGAACCCATGAATTTGTATTGAACAGAGAAGGGGAATACGTTCTTTCTGAGGAAAACATAACCTTAAGAGAACGGGGGGACATTTACAGCTTGGGAGGATTGAGAAGGGACTGGACTCCGGAACACCTCGAATACATAAATTTCCTGGAAAAGGAAGGGTATAAGCTCCGCTACAGTGGCGGATTTGTGCCGGATGTCAATCAGGTTCTGATTAAGAGGGGGGGCGTTTTTGCGTACCCTGCACTAAAGAAGAATCCCCAAGGGAAATTGCGGCTTCTGTTTGAGCTTCAACCCATGGCATTCATCATTGAACAGGCCGGTGGTATGGCCACGGACGGTAAACAGGATCTCATGTCCATCAAGGTAGAGGAACTTAATCAGCGTTCTCCGATCTACATCGGGAGCCGTTTTGAGGTGGAAAAGGCGAGAGAGTTCCAGGCTTAAAGGATATATCGGGACACGATCGTAACTTTGAAAGATTGGGGAAACACCTATAAAAAAATATAGACCCCAGTATGAAAAATTTTCTATAAAGCTCCACCTTTTTTGTGCCTCTTACCAGCTTAAGAAGACTGATTGATATTTTGTGATATTATACTGCACATTTCAAACCGGTAATCTTCTATAATAGCCTTGATATGAAGATTTTGTGGTATCTTCAATTTTTAACGGCTAACGCATCTTAAAAAATTTGAGAGCGCAGAATCGAAGGAGTCTTCCTGAACTCCACACATCACCGCTACCGTAAAACATTCAGGATAACAAATGATAATACATACATTGTTGTTCATTTTTCATTGACACACAAGGCCACCCATCGTATGCTTTTATCTCTGGGGCGGAGAGGTTCGGGGGACATTTGGAATGAAGGTAAATTAAGGTGGAAGGAAATGATTCAGGATCATCTTGACAAGATTGAAGAGAGGCTGAAGCAGAGCGAAGCGGTCAAAGAGAGTGACAAAGCCGAGTTGTTGACCCTCCTGACGACCCTGAGGACGGAAATTGCCGACCTTTCTCAGACTCACTATGAGCAGGCGGAAAGCATAACAGGATTTGCCGAATTATCAGCCCGCGAAGCCACACGCAGTGAAAAAAATCCGGCGCTCCTCAATTTGTCGATTGAAGGTCTGGCCTCATCGGTTCAGGGCTTCGACACATCTCATCCAAGGCTAGTGGAGATTATCAATACCTTCTGCACGATGCTCTCTAATCTGGGAATATAGAGTCCATGCTCCGGCCACCTATCCCGTGTGGTTGTTCATCTGCTCCTGAAATTTACGATTGCCCGCCTCAATCTGTTGTCCATGACAAGCCCCCTCTAATCCATAGATACAGTCTCGTGATCGGCATCACTGAACGTGAAGCCCGATCATACCTGCATCAATGTATCGCCTTGGCCGCGATGCTTGAATCCAGAGTTAGCCCCTCAGCTTGCATGACGAAACTTACGTTTGTCGGCTATGGATTTTTAATACGGAATAGACGTTTATCACACGCCATTTTACGATTAGGAAGCCGACATGCTTACGAAGGTCGTATGCTCCTTCGTAGTATGTCCTTATCAATCAATTCCGTCGGCGGGTATTCTCACCTCGACTGCGTGTTCCTGATGGTCGTCAACAAGGGAAATTGCCGTGTCGGGTTGTTCAACGCCGTCGACGGTCACACTCGTTGCGCCATCGCCAACCTCCCTGCGCAGAACGGCGATGTGGTAGACCGTTTCCCGATAACGGTAGTGCACCGTGAAGCCCTCCCAATCCGCCGGGAGGAGCGGTGCGAAACTCAGTCTATCCACCTCCAGCCTCAGCCCCAGGAGTGATTCCACGATCAGCCGGTACATCCAGCCGGCCGAACCGGTGTACCACGTCCATCCGCCACGGCCGGTGTGCGGTGAGAGCGCATAAACGTCAGCCGCGACGGCGTAGGGTTCCACTTTGTAAGTCGCAATCGACTCAGGAGACTTCGCATGGTTCACCGGATTGATTATGGCCATCAGTTCCCAGGCGCGCCGGCTGTCGCCCAATTGAGCGAACGCCATCGCCGCCCAGATCGCCCC
>PLLV01000082.1 GCA_003142295.1 Syntrophaceae bacterium | reverse complement strand
ACATTGACGCCCCTGATGACAAGTTCTCCGATTTCACCGCGAGGGACCTCGTTACCCCGGTCATCAACGGCCTTGGCTTCGACATCCGGAATAACGGTTCCGATTGATCCCGGCTTGTGCACCTTATCCCGCATGCCTACAGAACATACGGGAGAGGCCTCGGTAAGCCCGTAACCTTCCCTCAGTATACACTTAAATTTATCTTCAAACATGGGGATGAACTCAGGCGGCATAGTCGATCCCCCGGTGATGCAGAAGTCTAAAGAGCTGACGTCATATTTTTCGGCATCGGGGTACATGACCATACCTAAAAAAAGCCTGGGAACGGCGGCAATATAGGTAACCTTATCTTTCTCTATAGAACCGATAATGGCTTCCATTGTGAACCGGTCCAAGAGGACGATACCTGCGCCTATGCGGATGGCGGCCAGCATATTAACCGCGGCCCCGAAGGCATGGAAGAGAGGAATGATAGCGAGGCTGCGATCCTTCCCGGTCGTATGATATAAATCTGTGACAAGGTTGGACTGGGTCAGAAGATTACGGTGGGTTAGGACGGCGCCGAGGGGCCTGCCGGTGAGGCCGGCAGTATAGATCATCACAGCCGGATCGTCATCAGCAATATCCGGCATTTCAAGGGTAAAAGGCCCTTTCTCGATTATCTCTCTGAATTGGGAAGCGGTATCAAGGCCACTGGTAGTAATGATATGATTGCAGAGCGGGATATCATCTCTGATTTCCTCGTACCTTTTCGCCAGTGGCGTTTCGGTAATCAGGCATTTCGAATCGCTGTTTCCGAGGAGATGGCGAAGTTCATAGGACGTGGATAAAATATTTATTGTAACGGCGACAGCGCCGATTTTCTGCACGGCGAAATAAGATATTACGAATTCCGGGCAGTTGGTGAGCATGATGGCGACCTTATCCCCTTTTTGAATACCCAGGTTTCTCAATTCATTTCCAAGAGCATTCACAGCACTGTGGAGGGCCTCATAGGTTAAGGATTTTCCGTCGTAGATAGTGGCGACGTTACTTGCATAACGATGGGAACTTTCCTCAAGCATTCTTCCCAGACTCATAGCAATCAACACCTCGCGACCATTTTGGCTTACTTAACATATGTTGGTACTTTTTTTCAAGTGGAACTATAATTATGGAGACTCATTCCCCCTTGCTGGGAAGATTTTTTTCACTTATAATGCGGCCTGTAAATAATCAATTGCGATAAGATTGGGAGGAAAGCGTGAAGAATCTTGTAATGTGTGTTGTTCTGGCACTGTTATGGAACACAGTTGCCATCGCGGCGGAATTGAAGGTGGGGGAACAGGCTATTGATTTCAGCTTGAAGGACTCACTTGGTAAGGAATACACTTTAAATTCGCCGGAATTAAAGGGCAGGGTTTTGTACTTCAATTACTCAGACCCCGGCTCAAAAGATATGAATAAACACGTTGATGATACCCTCAAAAGTGATCCGGGGTTGGACCGGAAAAAGAGCTATGTCGGATTGGGCATCGCCAATATGAAAGCGAGCCTACTGCCTGATTTTGCAATTGCACGGGTAATAAAAAGCAAGCAGCAGGAGACGGGCGCTACTATTCTCCTCGATCACAACTACATCATACTGAACAGCTGGGGACTGAAAAATAAGACATCCAACATTGTTGTGCTGGATAAAGAGAGAATCTGCCGGTATATCTATAAAGGGAAGCTCCCTCCCGCTGAAGTTGAAAAGCTGATTAACATAATTAAAGAGTATCAGGTAAAATAAGCACGCTGCCTGCTCTCGGTGCTCATTGCTGCTTAAAGGATCATTGGACGATGGCTGTGATTATTGATGGCAAGAAGATAGCCCAGGATATCCTCGATGAGGTGAGGGTGGAAGCCCTGCGCCTGAAAGAAAGAGCCGGAATAATTCCCGGACTCGCTGTCCTTCTCGTCGGTAATGATCCCGCGTCCAAGATCTACATCAGACACAAGGAGAACGCCTGCAAGGCGGCAGCATTTTTTTCGCGGGAATTCAAACTTTCACAAGACACGAGTGAAAAGGAGATCCTTGCTATCATCGGTGAACTTAACCGCGATGAGAAAATCCATGGTATCTTAGTACAGCTACCCCTTCCGAGGCACATTAACCCGACGACCGTAATCGAGGCGATTGATCCCAGGAAGGACGTCGACGGATTTCATCCTTACAATCTAGGGCGACTTCTTACCGGCAATCCCTATCACATGGCCTGCACACCCAAGGGTATACTGGAACTTTTGGATCGGAGCTCAATCACAATAGAAGGAAAGAAAGCCGTCATCGTCGGGCGAAGCAACATCGTGGGAAAACCGGTTGCCCTCATGCTTCTCAACAGACATGCGACTGTCACCGTTTGTCACACGAAAACAAAACAGCTGTCGCACGTGACAAGACAAGCGGAGATTCTCATTGCCGCAGCCGGAAGACCGGAAATGATCAGGGCCGATATGGTCGGCGACGGCGCCGTGATAATCGACGTTGGTATAAACAGGATGGATGATAGTCGCCTGGTGGGAGATGTGGCATTTTCCGAGGTGCTTGAGAAAGCATCCTACATTACGCCTGTACCCGGCGGCGTGGGACCCATGACGATTGCCATGCTGCTCGTCAATACCCTCAATGCAGCCTCCGGTCGGATGCCAAAGTAAAAATAAAACCCCCTCTCATTCTCAGGGAGGGGGTTTTGACTGCACTAGAACTCTTACTCAATCAGGCAATGCCCATTATCGCTTTCATCTCAGCTATCGTCTTTCCCACACTGTCCGCTGATTTTTTTACCATAGCCTTCTCTTCATCATTGAGCTTCAATTCGATAATCTTCTCAATGCCATTGGCGCCAAGGACGGTCGGAACACCGAAGCAGATATCTTTCAGCCCGTACTCGCCATCCAGATACACACAGCTCGGGATGATCCTCTTCTTGTCTTTTAGGATGGCTTCCGCCATAAGTACAGCGCCCAGTGAGGGGGAATAGAAGGCACTGCCCGTTTTCAGCAGGGCAACGATTTCCCCGCCGGCTTTCCGCGTTCTGTCAACGATTTTGTCGATCTTATCCTTGGGAAGGAGTTCGGTGACAGGAATTCCATTAATCGTCGAGAATCTGGGCATGGGAACCATATCATCGCCGTGACCCCCAAGCAGCATAACCTTGATATCCTCGACAGACATCTTCAATTCCATTCCTAAGAAGCACTGGAACCGTGAAGAATCGAGAGCTCCCGCCTGTCCTATAACTCTGTTCTTGGGGAATTTACTTACCTTGTATGTAAGATAGGTCATCGTGTCCAGCGGATTGCTCACCACGATAATGATGCACTTTGGCGAGAACTTCACTATCTGCTCGGTCACGGAACCCACGATACCGGCGTTGATTTTCAGCAGATCTTCCCTGCTCATCCCCGGCTTTCTCGCTATTCCGGAGGTGATGATGACCACGTCGGAATTTTTGGTCTCTTCATAGCCATTGGTTCCGATGACATTTGCATCAAAGCCTTCCATCGGGCCGGCTTCCATCAAGTCGAGAGCCTTTCCCTGGGGCATACCTTCAATAATATCCATCAATACGACATCACCCAATTCTTTGATGGCTGCCCAGTGAGCTGCGGTTGCACCGACATTACCCGCTCCTACGATTGTAATCTTATTACGACCCATAATGATATCCTCCTAGTTTTCAGATATAAAAAACGAATGTATTAACCGTCGCTGCCCGATAAAATGCCGCGTCATTTCCCTACAGTATGGGCAGGTACATCAATCTTAGGTTTGTAAGAAGCCTTATCCGGCTTCTTATGAAGATGTGCGCACTTATGTTTTGCCAGACCAAAATAGCTGAGAACAAGATCCTTTTTCATGAGCTGTATGGCCCGCGCCGGGTCAACACCCTTGGGACATACTTTCGAACATTCCCCGGCATAGTGGCAGCTGAAAATGCCATGGCTTGAAGCAACGAGATTCTTGCGGGCATCGCCTGCATCATCCCGTGAATCGGTATTGTAACGGTATGCCTGGGTGAGTGGTGCAGGCCCCAGATACTCCCTGTCTGTGGCCATTGTGGGACATCCCGCCATGCAGCAACCACACTTTATACAGTAAGTGAATTGTAGGAATTCCTCCAACTGGTGGTGCGTCTGGAAGTATTCCATGGTAGGATTTTCCATCTCTTCCACATCACTTCTCTGGATATACGGTTGAAGGCGCTTAAGAACGCCAAACATGGGAACGAGATCGGACACCAGGTCCCTGATAAGGTTGAAGTTGGGCAACGGCGCAAGCGTCAAGGCCGTCGTTGTCACATCAAGGATCTGTGTGTTGCAGGCCAGTCCGGGTACCCCGTTGATCATCATCCCGCAAGACCCACATACGCCCATGCGGCAGGAAAAGCGGAAGCCAAGGGTGGGGTCCTGGGTTTGTTTGAGCATGTGCAAACCGTCAAGGACCGTCATCCCTCTTTCCACTTGAAGTGTGTATTGCTGCTGCCGGGGAGCTGCATCCTTCTCCGGATCAAAGCGACGAATATACACGGTAATATTATTTGCTTTCTCAGTTTCTTTTTCCATTTTCCCATCCTTCCTATAATGCTGTTTCCAATGCTTTTGCCGCGACGGCTGCATATGTGCCGATACCGAAAAGAATCAGCCCGACTATCCACAATATAACAGTAAACCCATCCTGAAAGGATTTCTTGGGCCCAAGTTCAAACACAATCGTCCTTAACCCATAAAACCCATGGTATAATACTGCACCCAGCAGGATGATATAGGTAAAGGCGAGGAACTGGCTCTGACTTCGGAAGGCAACATTCCCCCAATCTGTGACGGCCCCACCTTCTGGATTAAAAACCCCAAACATCGGCAGATGCATAACCACCATATGCAACCCTGCAATGACAAGAATGACGATTGCTGCAATGATAAACCAAGTCCAGTATGCGGCTTCCTTCATGACTACCTCCCTAATGACTTCCAAAGAATGTATTGTACCCTCCGGCAACGATGAGAATGGCTACGAGTACCATTGCTATCACCATCAAGGGTTTCTGATTGTTAAGAGACGATTTGTAAGGAAATACCGGCTCCTCGGCTTTTCCAACGGCCAGTCCCAGTTCAATGAAAATGAGCCGGATACCATTCAGCGCGTGGAAAGCAAAAATCACAAAGACACAGAATTCGCCGAGCTTAAAAACGGGATTCTTCAAAATCGCCATGGCAGCAGCCCAACTTTCCGGGCCCCAGATCCTAGCAGTGCTTGCAAATATATGCATCATGAAGAAGAGAAGAAGACCAAGCCCCGTAAGACGGTGTAATATGTAAAGGTATCTCTCTACACCCCAGCGTCCACCGCCGAGCCACCCAACTATTCCCAAATGGTTGTCGAATTGTTTGTTTGCCATCTTTCTTCCCCCTAATATTTACGTTCAACCGGTTTCCACTTTGTAATCGCCACCGGCTTATAAGAAAGTTTCGGTCCCGTTTCGCTATAAGTAACAAGGGTATGCTTGAGCCACTTCTCATCATCGCGAGTCGGGAAATCATAGCGGGCATGCCCTCCCCGGGACTCTTCCCTGGTCAGTGCTGCATAAACGAGCATTTCGGCAAGATCGAGGAGATTTTGCACTTCCATTGAATTTATCAGGTTCGTATTGTAGACAGCCCCTTTATCTGCAATGGAGATATTCTTATAACGTTCTTTCAGTTCCCTGACCTTTTTCAAACCTGCTGTCATCTCCTCGCCCGTGCGGTACACGCCTACATACTTGTCCATCGCTTCCCGCAGCTCTCTTTTAATATCATACAGGTTTTCCGTACCTTTCTTCTGGAGGAGATCTTCATAGACATGCTTGTACTCTAGACGGACCTGCTCCTGAGGAACATCCAACAGGGGCGGATTGTTCTTCACATATTTAGTGATCTCTCCCCCTGTAATTCCTCCCCATACAATGCATTCCGCAGTTGAATTGCAACCGAGGCGATTTGCACCATGCATAGAGTGGCAGGCCACTTCGCCAGCAGCCCATACCCCCTTCATTTTGGTGGCGCCATTAATGTCCGCCTCGATTCCTCCCATGCTGTAGTGGGCGACAGGTCGCACGGGAATGGGTTCAAGGATTGGATCGATACCACGATACTTCATACAAACTTCCCGGATTAAGGGGAGCCGCGAATTAATCTTCTGGGCTCCCAGATGTGTCAGGTCAAGTTGGATATAGTCCAACCCCGCCGGTCCCGCAAATCCTCGACCCTCTTTAATCTCCGTAATCATGGACCGAGAAACAATGTCACGCGGCGCCAGTTCCATGAATTTTGCGGCGTACTTTTCCATGAGACGCTCGCCCTTATTGTTTTTCAGGTACCCACCTTCACCCCGGCACGCCTCCGTCATGAGAATACCGTTGGGAATAAGTCCTGTGGGATGAAACTGGAGGAATTCCGGATCTTCGATGCACAAGCCGGCTCTGTAAGCTATTGCATGACCATCGCCGCTCACCGTCTGCGAATAGGTGGTAAATCCGTAAAGGGTCCCCAGACCACCGGAGGCAATGAGCATGGCCTTTCCTCTGATGACCATAAATTGGCCGGTTGCCATGTCAATCCCTGTAATCCCGGCAAACACACCGTCTTTATGAAGAATCGACGTGGCGAAGAACTCATCATAACGATTAAAGTTCTTGTACTGCATCAGGGTGTCATAGAGGGTCTGCACCAGAAAGAAACCCGTTTTGTCCGCTGCCATTGTGGCTCTTGGATAGGTGTGTCCTCCAAAAGGACGCTGCATGACCCTGCCGTCAGGTCGCCGGGACCAGGGCATTCCCCAGTGATCCATCAACAGTATCTCTTTAGGGCTGGTTTCCACGAAGCGATCAACTACGTCCTGATCAGCCAGGAAGTCGGCGCCTTTAACGGTGTCCCAGGCATGAAGCTCCAAGCTGTCTCCATCTTCCTCTCTCATCACAGCCGCAGTGCCTCCTTCAGCACATACTGAATGGGGGCGCTGTATTTGAACCTTCGATACGAGGGCCACATTAATCGAGTCTTTTGATTTCCGGGCTATCTCCACTGCTGCCCGAAGCCCTGCCAATCCCGTTCCAAAAATCAAGACATCGTGTGTAACTGTTTCCACTCCATTTGTCTTCATATTTCTTACCATCCAATTGTCTAAGTTGTGAAAATAAATTGAGGGTGTCCCCCTGGATCACCCCTTCTTATATTTTTTGACATTCTCGATATACAGGTCATTCCCTTTCGTATCATTAATGACTATGACAGGGAAGTCCACTACCTCAAGCTTGCGGATGGCTTCAGGCCCCAGATCATCGAAGGCAATGACTTCCGCCTTCTTGACCGCCTGGGCCATTAGGGCTCCTGCCCCTCCCGTTGCCCCCAGATAGACACAACCATATTTCTTCATCGCCTCCTTCACATTCGCATCTCGTGGACCTTTTCCGATCATACCCCTTAATCCCTTCTCGATGAGCCTGGGGGCATATGCGTCCATGCGGTAGCTCGTCGTTGGTCCCGCTGCCCCAATGGGACGCCCCGGTGGCGATGGCGTCGGTCCCACGTAAAATATAACTGATCCATTAACATCGAAGGGGAGGGGCTTATTACCGTCCAACAGGTCAACGAGCCTCTTATGGGCTGCATCCCTACCCGTATAGATCGTTCCTGTAATAAGAACCTTGTCTCCTGCTTCAAGGGCTTCTACGTCTTCTCTTTTAAGAGGTGGCTTAAGTATCTTCAATGTTCTCTCCCTCCTTTAAAAGTCGATTTCTGCGTGCCGGCTTGAGTGGCAGTTAATGTTCACCGCAAGGGGAAGGCTCGCAATGTGACAGGGTTCCATGATTACTTTGACATCGAGGGCTGTTATTCTTCCTCCCAAGCCTCCCGGGCCAATCCCCAAGTCATTGATTTTCTTGAGCATGCTCTTTTCCATCTCCGCTAACTCGGGGTCCGAATTCCTTTCCCCGATTGGTGTAAGAAGAGATTTCTTGGCGATGATAGCTGCCCGTTCAAATGTCCCCCCGATACCGACACCGACAATTATGGGCGGGCATGGATTAGCCTGAGCCTCCCATACCCTTTGCACGACAAAATCTTCAATTCCTTTCCTACCATCGGAGGGCTTGAGCATGGTAACCCTGCTCATATTTTCACTTCCGCCCCCCTTGGCACAGAAAACTATTTTAAGTTTGTCTCCCTTGACGATATCATAATGAATAATCGCGGGAGTATTATCACCAGTATTTTTTCTGGTAAAACAGTTGCAGGCCGATTTCCGGAGGTATGCATCCCCATAAGCCTCTTTCGTAGCCTCGTTCAAGGCATCTGAGAGAAGCCCTCCTTTAATCTTCACTTCGTCACCGATCTCAACGAAGAAGATCGCCAGTCCCGTGTCCTGGCAGAGGGGAATCCTCTTATCCTTGGCTATTTCTGCGTTTTCGAGAAGCTGGTTCAGAATCTCTTTCCCCAGAGGGGATTCCTCTTCAGCCAGGGCGCGCCTGAAACTAGCCATGAGGTCATCTCCGGCCACGAAGGCCGCTTCCATAATGGCCGCTTTCATCTTCTTCTTAACTGTGTTAAAAGGAATGGAACGCATTTGTACTTCCTCCCATTTTATCCGATATCAACAAGAACCTGTTGAACCGCTACGGAGTCGCCAGATTTTACATGAATACTCTTCACTTCTCCGTCAATCGGAGAGGGGAGAGGATTCTGCATTTTCATGGCCTCCAGGATCACGACCGGCTGTCCTGCCTTTACCTTGTCACCTACCTTGCAGATAACGTCAACAATGAGACCAGGCATGGGCGCTGTTACTGATCCTGCACCTGCTTTTGCGGCTGGCGCTGCAGCGGGTTTCGGAGCTGAAGGCGCTGCTGCCGGTCTTGGCGCTACGGGTGCTGCTGCCGGTCTTGGCGCGGCAGGGGCTGCCGCTGGCTTCGGAGCTGCGGCGACCTGAGTTACCACAGGAGCTGCAATCATTGCCCCTCCTTCTGACTCCACTTCAACAGCATAGTAATTGTCATCGACAAAGATATTGAATTTCCTGATGCCAGGACCCTTTTCCGGGACTACTTTCGTCGGCTTTTCCATGAGCTTCCCGGCCTTCGCCTTCTTGATCAGCTCATCCTCTTTCTTCACATCTTCTAAGGTTTTAGGCATGACTTCTTTGGGAATTGGCTCCAGACCGTACTTCCATTTCAAGAATCTCATTCCCGTCTGCGGATAGAGGGCGTAAATGAGGACGTCCCCTTTATTCTTGGCGATATCTTTCGTAGCTTCTCGCGCCTTTTCCATTTCCGGCTCTAACGCATCCGCGGCACGGTTTGTCATGGGCGTCTCTCCTCGCTCGTACCCCTTGAGACACAGCTTCTGAACATCTGGATCGATGGGTGCGGGCGGTTTACCGTAGAGACCGAAACAGTAATCCTTTACCTCTTTGGATATCATCTTCCAGCGGCCCATCAGAACGTTCATAACGGCCTGGATTCCCACGATCTGACTCGTCGGAGTAACGAGTGGCGGATACCCAAGCTCCTTGCGTGTTTGGGGAAGTTCCTTGTGAACTTCGCCGATCCGGTGGAGGGCATTCGCTTCTCTTAGGTTATTCACCAGATTGGTGGTCATTCCGCCGGGGACCTGATGGATGAGCACGCCGACGTCTATAACCGCCTGTTTCGTCGTGTCAAGGAAATCGCGGTATACGGGTGCGATCTTCTCTAAATCCTGACCTATCTCGAATATTAATGTCAAATCCAGGCCTGTATCCCTTGGTGTACCCTCTAAGGTCACAAGGAGGGGCTCAATCGCCGGCTGAGAAGAACGCAGCGCATAGGGAGCCAATGCCGTATCTACGACATCCACGCCAGCTTCTGCGGCTTTCAGGTAGGACATAGACCCCTGTCCACTGGTGTAGTGGGTATGGAGCTGCACGGGTATTTTAAGCTCCTTCTTCAATGCCGTTATAAGATCATAAGCATCATAAGGAGAGATCATTCCCGCCATGTCCTTGATACAGAAGGAGTTAGCCCCCATTTTCTCGATGATCTTTGCCTTTTCAACATAGTATTCGAGGGTGTAGACCGCCCCTCCCATTCTCCTCTGGGTCAGGGAGTAGCAAAGAGAACCCTGAATGTGCTGCCCCGCCTCTTTGATCGCCCTGAAGGGTGCTTCGAAGTTTCTCGTGTCGTTCACGGCATCAAAAACCCGGAAAATTTGAATCCCGCACTCCGCTGCATAGAGAACGAATTCTCTTACTACATCGTCAGCGTAGTTCCGGTACCCAACAACATTCTGGCCCCGAAGGAGCATCATCTGGGGTGTCTTTTTTAGATATTTTTTTAGTGTCCTTATCCGATCCCATGGATCCTCGTTGAGAAACCGGGTAGGCACATCAAAAGTAGCCCCTCCCCAGGTCTCCATGCACCACCATCCCACCTGGTCCATCCTCTCCGCCATCGGTTCCATATCCTTGGTTCTCATTCTGGTTGCAAGCGAAGACTGATGGCCATCTCTGAACGTAGTATCACAAATCTTTAAGGGGTTCTTTGCTTCTTTCTTCTTCTCTGCCATAAGTAAATTTCCTTTCACTATATTATTCTTTGTTATTGTTTAAGCTCTAAAATAAATGACTTCCTCAATACCTAAATTAAAGATTCAGCCACACCTATTAGACGATAAAAACCGTTAGTACGTCCGCATCTGCCACATACGGCGTGTGAACATCACATCCTGCCGCCCGGCAATTGCCCAGATATTAATGGAGGCATAAGGTGCTGCGGATGGAACTGCTTCTGCTTCTGACGCTGCCATTGCGGCCACCGATTCGGCTTCCAAATAGGCGCCTATCGCTGCTGATATGGCTACCATTACTTTTGAATCCATTGACTTCATACTTATTTCCTTTTCTAAGTAATCTAATTCCTACATTGGAATGTTGCCGTGTTTCTTCGGTGGTCTTGTTTCCCTCTTTGACCTCAGCATATCAAGGGCCCGAATGATATAACGACGGGTCTCGTGTGGCCGAATAACAGCATCCACATAGCCTCTACCTGCCGCCGCATAGGGATTACAGAAGGCATCCTCATACTCCTTGATTTTCTGCGCCCGCATGGCTGCNNGGGTCTGCGGCTGCCTTAATCTCATTCCGGAAGATGATATTGCATGCTCCTTCAGCTCCCATGACCGCCATCTCTGCCGTCGGCCAGGCGATGACCATGTCCGCACCAAGGTCGCGGCTGCACATGGCCAGATATGATCCACCATAGTCTTTCCTTGTTGCCAGCGTAATCTTCGGAACAGTCGCTTCCGAATAGCACCACAAGAGCTTTGCACCGTGTCGGATGATACCTCTCCATTCCTGATCAGTACCGGGCAGATACCCGGGTACGTCCGCTATGGTGATCATGGGAATATTGAAGGCATCGCAGAAACGAATGAATTTTGTTGCTTTATCCGAAGCGTCTACATCAAGACACCCCGCGAGCCAGGCGGGCTGGTTGGCGATGAAGCCTACAGTATGACCTCCCATACGCCCGAACGCCACGACCATGTTCCGGGCGAAATACATATGGGGTTCCATGAAATCGCCGTTATCACAGAGTGAGCCGATCAGGATCTTCATGTCATAATTCTGTCTTGGAGAATCCGGTACGAGTTTGTCGAGGCTGTAATCAAGCCGGTTCGGGTCGTCACCGGTATCTACATAGGGAGGATCTTCCATGTTGTTGGAAGGCAGGAAACTGAGAAGTCGTTTGATTTGATTGATGTTGTCTTCATCGCTCTCACAGGCGAAGTGGGCAACACCGCTTTTGGTGTTATGTGTCATCGCTCCGCCCAGACCTTCAAAATCGATGATCTCTCCGGTAACGGCCTTGATAACCTCGGGACCTGTAATAAACATATAACTGGACTTCTTGGTCATGAATATCCAGTCTGTCATGGCCGGCGAATAAACGGCCCCTCCTGCTGTGGGTCCCATTATGGCTGAAATCTGAGGAATCGTGCCTGATGCGCAGGAGTTGCGGTAGAAAATCTGGCCGTAACCGGCAAGCGAGTCTACGGCTTCCTGAATTCGGGCACCACCGGAGTCATTGAAGCCTACACAGGGTGCGCCTGTCTTTACTGCCAGATCCATGACCTTGCAGATCTTCTTGGAGTGCATCTCTCCCAGAGTGCCGGCGCGTGCTGTAAAATCCTGGGAAAAGGCGAATACCGTCCGGCCATTGACCTTACCGTATCCGGTTATGACGGCTTCTGCCGGTACCTCGACTTTGTCCATACCGAAATCTGTACACCGGTGGCGCATAAACAAGTCCGTCTCCACAAACGTACCAGGATCAAACAGGAGACCTATCCTTTCTCTCGCTGTGAGCTTTCCAGCTTCATGCTGCTTTGCAATTGCCTTAGGCCCGCCCTGAGCCATGGCAATGGCTTCTCGTCTTTCTAATTCCTGAATTTTTGGAGGTTTTTCACTCATTACTTCTCTCCCCTTTTCTTAAATAGTTGTTAGACTTTCTGGCACAGCTCCACCAGGACGCCGTATGTGTCCTTTGGATGGACGAAGGCTATCTTCTTTCCGCCAGCCCCCATGCGGGGTACTTTGTCAATCAGACGGATGCCTTTGGCTTCCAGTTCTTTCAAAGCTTCTTCAATGTTGTCGACTAAGAATGCAACGTGCTGGACACCCTCTCCTTTCTTTTCGATAAAACCCGCGATGGGTCCATCCGGCGCGGTAGATTGCAGAAGCTCCACTTCCGTATCGCCCACGGGCATAAAGGCAGTTGTCACCTTCTGTTCGGCAACTGTCTCCTGCCCTTCCAGTTTCAGTCCCAATGTATTGACAAAGAACTTTAGAGATGCTTCAATGCTGTTTACTGCAACACCGATATGGTCTACCTTAATTATTCTCATATAATGATCTCCCTTGTCGGTTTTATTGTTCTGTTTGGTTTGAAGGTCGTAATGTTAACGTTTTCCACCTCCGATTAGTATTAACTGCCTGGCGTATTAAAACTCCTACTTTTTCTTGCCTTTTTTCTTGGCAAGAATCTCCTGAACTCTTTTTCCTATTTCAGCCGGGTTCTTCTCAATGATGACACCCGCCGCTTCCAAGGCTTTAAATTTTTCGTCTGCGGTTCCTTTTCCACCAGATATTATCGCACCGGCATGACCCATTCTTCTTCCCGGAGGAGCGGTTCGACCAGCGATGAAAGATACAACCGGCTTGGTGAGATTGGATTTAATGAATTCAGCAGCCTCTTCCTCGGCTGTTCCACCGATTTCTCCGATCATAACGAGGGCCACTGTATCCGGATCTTTTTCATACAGCGCCAGCATGTCAACAAAGCCTGAACCTGGTATGGGATCACCACCGATACCGATGGACGTGCTCTGGCCTATTCCCAGATTGGTAAGTTGCCAGATTGCTTCGTAGGTGAGGGTTCCACTTCTTGAGATTACGCCCACGTTGCCCTTTTTATGGATGAAACTCGGCATAAAGCCGATCTTACCTACGCCGGGAGTGGTAATTCCCGGGCAGTTGCATCCAATCATCCGGGCTTTAGATGTTTTGAGTACCTGTTTGACCTTGATCATGTCCGTCACAGGAATGCCTTCAGTCATACATACAATGAGTCCGATCCCCGCTTCGATTGATTCAATAATCGCATCGGCAGAGAAGGCCGCAGGAGTATACAAGGCGGCAACATTCGCGCCCTGTTTTTCTAC
>PLLV01000229.1 GCA_003142295.1 Syntrophaceae bacterium | reverse complement strand
TTCAGCGTGGTCGGTAAAGACCTTTTGAAATTCTTTTCGGAATTTGATCCCAATACGGACCGAATCAGGCGGGACCTCATCATTACAAATCAATGGTCTGCCAGGGAATTCCTCGATATGAGCAAGCGCCTGAAGAAATATGATTATGCAATCAGTATCCGTAGGGGCGATCTGGGGCGCCTGAAACAAAAGCTTATTAAGGAACGGGAGTTCATGCTGAGGCTCCTGGAGAATCAGAACCTCCTGGAGCATGACGCGTTCACCGGTCTCCTCATGGCCGTGTTCCATCTGGCGGAAGAACTCGAATCACGGCCGGATTTAAGTAGACTTTCAGAGTTGGACTTGAGGCACATAGCGGGAGACATGCAGAGGGTTTACAGCCTGCTGATCTCGGAATGGCTGAGCTACATGAAACACCTGCGGGATAATTATCCGTATCTCTTTTCCTTCGCCATGAGAACGAATCCCTTCGACCCGAACGCCTCGCCGGAGATTAAAGAATAAGGGATGACTTTTCAAACTATTTTTCAAATATTAAAAAAAAATGAAATGAAGGATTGAAGACTATGGATAAGGCGGCATTCTATAAACTCAGTTACGGCCTGTACGTCGTAAGTTCGAGGAAAGATGATCTTTTCAATGGGCAGATCGCCAATACCGCTTTTCAAGTAACATCAGAACCACCGACTATTGCAGTTGGTATAAATAAGCAAAATCTTACCCATGAGTATATTCAGGCGAGCGGGAAGTTTGCCGTATCCGTCTTATCGAAATTGGCGCCTATGCAATTCATAGGTCTCTTAGGCTTTAAATGCGGAAGAGATATCAACAAATTTGAAAATTTAAATATCAGGCTCGGAAAAACTGGTGTTCCCATTGTGCTGGATAATGCCATAGCCTATATTGAGGCTGAAGTGGTAAATGAAATGGACTGCGGCAGCCATACGATCTTCGTAGGTCAGGTGCGGGATTGCGGTATCCTCAATGCTGATGAGGAACCTATGACCTATGCCTATTATCATGAAGTGAAACGCGGCAAGTCCCCGAAGACTGCACCGACCTATCAGGCGCCTGACAATGTCGAAAGGGAAGACAGATATACCTGCTCAGTATGTGGATACGTTTATGATCCGGAGAAAGGAGATCCCGATTCCGGCGTCAAACCGGGAACAAAATTCACAGATCTTCCCGCAGACTGGGTGTGTCCTATCTGCGGCGCCGATAAATCGAAGTTTGAAAAAGGAGGATGACGCTGGCTCGCGCGTCAATATGTCATTTCGAAGGAACGGAGTGACTGAGAAATTTTGCCCTTCTCAGGCGCAGCGAATTGCTGACCACTGATACGGAGCTCAGCGCCATGGCGGCTGCGGCAAACTGCGGGTTGAGGAGAATTCCGAAAAACGGATACAACGCACCTGCGGCAATGGGTATGCCGATGATGTTATAGATGAAGGCCCAGAAGAGGTTCTGCCTGATCACCCTTACTGTTTCCAGAGAAAGCCTGATCGCCATAGGTACAGAACGCAGGTCATCCTTAATAAGGGTTATATCGCTCGCTTCCATGGCCACGTCCGTGCCGGCACCGATGGCAATACCTATGTCCGCCGCTGCCAAAGCCGGCGCATCGTTAATGCCGTCGCCCACCATAGCAACAACCTGACCAAGCTCCTGCAGGCGTCTTATTTCCGCCGCCTTGTCTCCCGGCAATACCTCCGCCATGATGTGATCGATGCCGAGGGCTCCACCGAGGGCCTTAGCTGTGCTGATATTGTCCCCTGTGATCATGGCAACCGTGAGTCCCATGTTCTTCAGCGTGGTTACAGTTTCTTTTGCCGATTCCCTGGGTACGTCAGCAAGGCCGATAAGGCCGATCACCTGATTTTCCTCGGCAATGAATACGCATGTTTTCCCTTCCGCGGCGAGCGTCCCGGCTTTTTCCGCGAGGCCGTCGAGCCTGATCTCTCTCATTTCCATGAGCCTCCGGTTTCCCAGAAGGCAATACCGGCCTCTCATAAACGCCCCGGCTCCGAGACCCGCGAAAGCTTCAAATTTTTCCACGGGAAGGGTGGCAATACCGGCACTGCGTCCCCTCTCTACGATGGCCGCGGCAATGGGATGTTCCGAGACAGCCTCGATGGACATGGCAATCTGCAGGACACTGTTCTGTTCATAGCCAGGCGCGGTCAGTATATCCGTTACCTCAGGCTCTCCCTTGGTCAGCGTTCCGGTCTTGTCAAAGACCACCGTCGTGAGCTTGTAGGCGTTTTCCAGACTTTCCCCTCCTTTAATCAGAATGCCGTGTTCGGCGCCGAGGCCGGTTCCCACCATGATTGCCGTCGGCGTTGCGAGACCCAGGGCGCAGGGGCAGGCAATAACCAGGACGGACGCAAAATTCAATAAGGCCCGGCTGAAAATAGGGTCGGGAACGAAGAAGTACCAGACGATGAATGTAATTATGCCTATGGCAAAGACGACAGGCACAAAGATGGAGGCGACTTTGTCTGCCAGTCTCTGAATGGGGGCCTTGGAACCCTGCGCCTCTTCGACGAGGCGAATGATCTGGGCCAGGGCAGTCTCGGACCCCACCTTTGTTGCCCTGAAGGTGAAGCTCCCGCTCTTGTTCAGCGTGGCGCCAAATACGTGCTCCCCGGCCTCTTTGACGACAGGCATACTTTCACCGGTAAGCATGGATTCGTCGACGGAAGAGCCGCCGGAAACGACGACGCCGTCCGTGGGGACCTTTTCTCCCGGCCGGACGATGATCAGGTCTCCTTTCGCAACTTCTTCAATGGGAATGTCCTCCTCTTTATCGCCCCTGATTACACGAGCGGTCTTCGGCCTGAGCCCCATCAGTTTCTTGATGGCCGCGGATGTTCTGCCTTTTGCTCTTGCTTCGAGCAGGCGGCCGAGGATTATCAGAGTGACGATCATGGCGGCGCCGTCATAGTAAACATGTGGAGCTATATCGGCGCTCGAAAAAATCCTGGGGAAAAAAGTGGCCAGAGCGGAGTATAAATATGCCGAAAGTGCCCCCACCGCCACGAGTGTATTCATATCCGTCGTTTTTTGCCGGGCTGCCTTTATGGCGCCGATATAAAACCTGCTCCCTACCCAGAATACGACAGGAGTCGTAAGGAAAAACAGGATAACCAGCACCGTCTGTCTCGGTACGGTTGACAAAAAGGGAAACCAGTGCTGCATGGAGCCAAGGAAAATGATAACGCTGAGAACGGCGCCAACGACAAATTTGACCTCGAGTTCTTTGACTTCTCTTTCCCTGGCGGCGGTAATAGGATCTTCACGGGTGTCGTCGAGGATGCCGAGAAAATCGTAGCCCTGGTCGGAGATTATATCCCTGACTGCCTCGATCCCTCCCCATGGTTCGCCATGCTCGATTGTCGCCCTGGCTGTGGCGAGATTAACCGCCACGTCTGTCACACCGTCAACAGATTTCAGCGCCTGCTCCACGCGGCGCACGCAGGCGGCGCAGGTCATGCCCCCAACGGAGATTGTCGTCTTAACGGCTGTCTTATCAGGCGATGTCATATCCTGCCTTCCGGATGCGTTCCTTTACGATTTTCATATCTACCGGTTTGACCTCATCGAATGTTGCCTCCGCTTTTTGCAGGTCCACTTTAACGTTACTGATCCCATCGATTTCCTTTAAGGCCTTGGTCACGGCCATAACGCAATGATTGCAGGACATGCCTTTGATCTTGACGGTTTGCATAATGTCCACCTCTTTTAATTTTCATTCATATAATAAAATGTACAGTTTATTGTCATGTAAATCAAAACTTTTTTATGGCATATGATAATGAAGCGGAATCCAAGATTCGCCTCAAGGCATGGTGAAAGTATATGGCAAATTATTCGGGAATGGCATCAGAGCACGTTCCTGTCCTCCGCAACTCGCCGGACATATTAATTTCTTGACAATGAATAAACGAGCAGCTATTTTTCCAACTCTTGACGCAATTTTCATATCCCGATTCAAAAGGTGCTATTTCTGCTGCACCATCATGAGAGGTTGACCATGAAGAAGGACTATCCTTACGGCAGTGGAACAGTAAAATGGGTTTCCGCAGATTGGCTCTATGAAAATCTGGAAAAAAAGAAAATGGCCATACTGGATGTGCAGCCGAATATTCATGACTATATAGAGCAGCATATTCCCGGCGCCATTTATCTGAACGAGGGTTTGCTTCGCACGTATATTGATGGGATGCCTGCCAGATATGTTCCTCCGGATACAATCCAGCCTGTCCTTCGTTATGCGGGCCTGAAGCCGGGTGTCCCTGCGGTGGTTTATACGGGAACAGGCGCCGCCAAAGGTTGGGGGGATGGTCTGGAACAGACGATGATGGCATACAGCCTGGCGCGTTTCGGTCATGACTGCGTTTATGTCCTTGACGGCGGTCTCGACAGATGGAAAGGAGAGGGGAAGCCCCTGACGAAAGAGTTTCCAAAAACAGTTACGTCCGATTTCACCGTCCGCGTCCAATCAGATTTCTACATACAATACGAAGAATTCAAGGCGATAAAAGATCGTGAAGATGTCATGATTCTGGACGCACGCCCACCTGAAGTTTACCAAGGTCAGTCATTCTGGGTCAAGCCTGGCCACATCCCCGGCGCTGTCAATGTGCCATGGGCGTCTCTTATGACTGACAAAAATAAAAGTTTGCTCAAGCCTGATGAGGAAATATTAGCTATTCTTACTGCGAACAACGTGAGTCCGGACAAGACCATCATTTGCATGTGCGGTACAGGCCGTGAAGCGACAAATGAATTCATTTTATTCAAGTGGTACTTCAATTATCCCAGCGTCAAGATCTATGAAGGGTCATTCACGGAATGGACCGCATATCCTGAAAATCCTACGGTAACAGGGAAGAATCCGCGGTAGGCATTTTATATTATCTTTGTTCTTTACCTGACAGGAATGAGATTCCGTGAATTCTGGATGTA
>PLLV01000152.1 GCA_003142295.1 Syntrophaceae bacterium | reverse complement strand
ACATATTACTTGCTTCTGACAGTTCTAAAATTCTATTTGTGAAAAATTATTTATACATTACAATGGCTGATACGATATAATCGTCATCAGTCATCTGGGAGGTGCATATGAAAATCGCAATCATGGGAACAGGCGGAGTTGGAGGATACTACGGAGGGCTGCTTGCGAAGGCAGGCAGGGACGTGACGTTCATTGCCCGCGGCGCGCATCTTCAGGCAATACGCAAAAACGGCCTGCAAGTGAAGAGCGTCCACGGCGATTTCCAAGTCTCGAAGGCTTTGGCAACTGACAAACCTGCTGACGTCGGACCGGTTGACCTCATAATATTTGCAACAAAGACGTATCAGACCGACGAAGCGGCAAAGGCGATCAAACCCATGGTCGGCAAGGACACAGTGGTAGTTCCACTCCAGAACGGCATAGACGCGGCAGATCGCATCGGCCAGGTGGTAGGAATGGATCACGTGCTGGGCGGGGCCACATGGCTTTCCGCAGCAATCGAAGCGCCGGGTGTGATCGGCCAGTACAGTGAGTTCCGCCGCATCACATTGGGTGAGTTTAGCGGAAAGACGACAGCGCGGCTGACTTCCATTTACGATCTGCTTAAGGAAACCGGCGCGACAGTTGAAGTAAGCGACAATATCCTGAAAGTCCTGTGGACAAAATTCGTGTTTATTTCATCCGTCAGCGCCATGGGCAGCCTGACACGCGTGACCTTCGGCGAGTACCGCGGTGTGCCGGAAGCGCGCGCTGTGCTGGGCGAGGCTATCAGCGAAGTGGCGGCCGTAGCGAGAGCCAGAGGCGTGAAACTTGATGCCGACATACTCGCCAAGACGCAAGCCTTCATTGACAGCAGCGCACCGGGCATAAAGCCGTCGATGCAGCGTGATGTGGAGGCCGGAAAGCCGTCCGAGCTGGAGTCGTTGATTGGCGTCGTTGTGCGCATGGGCGCGGAGAAGAATGTGCCTACACCGGTGATGCGCTTCGCTTACGCGATGCTCAAACCGGGAGAGTTGAAAGCGCAACAGTGCTGAGAATCATTGCCGGGAACTCGCTAAAGATCAATCTTTTTGAAAAAGGCGGGCTTCAGAAGGATATACTTGTTTTCCAGTATTTCAATCTCCTCCGACTGAACAAAGCGTTTGAGAGAGCGGGTGACTGTTTCTCTCGCGGTAGCTGCAAGTTCGGCAATGTCCTTGTGTCTGAGTCTTAAGTTGATAATTATTCCTCTCTGATCCTTGACCCCGAACTGGTCGCCGACATTTTTCAGCGCCACTCTTATCCGCTGCTCTGCGCCGGCAAAGCTCAACACCTTGAGCATCAGCCATGCCTCTCTCAACCGTGAGCAGAGCATGGATATAATCTCCATCAATGCTTTCCTGTTCTGCAATAGATGGCTTTGAAAATCTCTTGCGGAGATGAATCCGACGCTTGTCTCCTCCATAGCAACTACTGTGGCCGGTGCGGTCAGCCCATCGAGTATGGCCATCTCACCGAAGAACTCACCTCTCTTTCGAATAGCAACGATCCGCTCCTGTCCTTCCGCGCTGAGCTGAATGACCTTCACCTTGCCGGAATAAACAAAGTAGAGGTAATTGAGAGTATCCTCTTCGTGCAGGATGACCTGATTTTTCTTAAAGTGTTTCTCAACGACATCTTTTCTCAGATCGGCTAATTCATCTTCTGACAGGCAGGACAAAAACGGTATCTTCCCGATGATAAAATCGAAGTTGGATTTCTGGAGCTTGTTCTTAATCTCTTTTCTCATGTCAACTATAACGCCCTAATTGAGACTTTGAGAAAGTACCGATGGGCGGATTTTCACAGATTTTCAGGCTTGAAGCAATAGAAATTGTCAAGTTGCCGGCAAAAACATGCATACTAAGGCAAAGGAAATGGCCGGGTGCAGATTTTGGTTGGCCAGTTTCACATGTGCCAAACCACGGCGGCAGATACGAATTAGTCCAGTTGCAGTCCTAACAAGCTATACGAACCGCTTACCGGTGATCATTATGTGATTGCCGGTCGTATCTCTCTTCTTATTAAAGTTTCAAAAATCTGAGCGCGGCAATGTTTGGATTCTTAACCGAGAATTCCCATGTTCCGAGCACTTCCAGGTGTGGTCTACTTTTCAATACAGGCCATTGGGGTTTCTCGACAACCGTGGCCTTCATGTCCTCTTTTACTTCCGGTGCTTGGGTCTTTAGTACCGCTATCTTGACAGCCTTTTTCACCGCCGGCTTTGTGACCTTTGGTGCTGCCTTCTTCACTGCCTTTTTCGCAACCGGCTTCTTCCTCTTGGGCGCCGCCTTCTTCACGGCTTTTTTTACCACGCGCTTTGTTCTCCTGGGTGTCACCTTCTTCACGGCCTTTTTTACCACAGGCTTCTTCCCCTTTGGCGCCGCTTTCTTTACATTTTTTTTCGCAACAGACATCTTGCTTTTCACCGTCGCCTTCTTCGCACTCTTCTTTGCAGTCCGTTTCTTCTTGCTGGTAGATGCCTTTACCATCTCCTGTTTTCCTCCTTTCTCTTCATTAACGTTGCGCTATTTCTTAATCTTTGCCCCTTCCTCGATTGTCTTTTTCATTTTCGGATCGCTAAACATTTGTTCCAGGGCATCTGAAAGCACCTCATTTATCTGCTTTTCCAACAATTCTTCAGAAAACGAAACATCTTTCAGAGAATTACTATTTTCCACGGTCGCGCGATAAAATATTTTCTTATCCGAAACATTGGCGAAGACGAAAGTCAACTTGATTTTAGCCTGATAAGTTTTCACCGGGAACGATTTTTCACAAACAACCTCGAGGTCGTCGATATTGCCGCCAATCAATATTCTCCCCCAGTCTTTGCTGATTGTTTCTTCCTTTAAGTCCCAAACGGGTATGTCATTTGAGATTTTATAGCCCGACTTAAAAAGATATTCCCTGATATTTATGGTCACTGCCTCGGTCACTTTATTATATTTTGGGAGAATCGGGATCCGATCGCCCTGTAGAGTCGTAACACGCCCCAGGAGCAGCCTGTCATCTACCTTTCGAATATCGTTAAACATGGCAACTGTAATGGGGAAATCCGGTCCAGCTTTCTCCGTCTTCTGAATTTGTCCCGCCGGTTCATACTTCAGGTTGACGTGATAAATAGCAGGCGAGCAGCCAGTAAGACCGACCAAGACACATATTAACAGGATGGCTTTAGAAATTATGCCTGAAAAATAGCTGACCCTCTTCTTTTCGAGATTTGTTGGTATGTGATAGATACTATTCTTCCGTTCAAGATGGTTCATGATGGACCTCCCTGAGATGCTTGAGATATCATTACATCAATGTGTGACTTGAGTTTAAAGGGGAACGCTCTATTATCCGTGAGCATTTAATTAGAACCGTCCCCTTTTCCTGAGTCCCCTAAATAAGATAGACGCCGCTTTACGGAGCATGCTGTGGCGGTAACTCCATGGTTACGGGCTGCATATCCATGAGTTGCTAATTATCATGGAGTAATTCAATGTATTGGGCAAATCGCGAGTCCATCTTCATTATAATAACATCAACGTACAGGCACGTTTGATTTCCGTACATCAGTTCCTTCTCCGACAAGCATCGTAAGCCCTTCATCATCTTTATTCATAGATGACGAATGACCCAAAACGATTTCCTTCAAAGAAGGCATCCTAAAATTTAATTTTATATATGGTATGACTCGATTATTTAAAGCCCTGAAATTGGTTCTGAATGAATTATCTTTCGATGCTTTCATCCAACGAATCAAACGCCACTCTTCTTCACCACTGAAACATTCATCTTTGAACCGGATAGCGTTCAGTTTGAAAAAACTCGAAACTATTCTGCCTTCTGAATCGATAGCATCCGAATTGTCAACCATATGGCACTTGTCTAACACTTCTTGCACTTTTGTCATTACATCGTCCACAAAACGCTCAAATTTTGATTTGTCATATTCAATGGGAAATAATAAGAAGCCACCTTGCTCAATTACAGACGGATCGAATCCTAATGCAACACCCTTCCCCCCGCGACCATAATGCAACCAGTGCATGCTTTTGTCGATGTTCCCACAAAATGAGATAACAAAAGTTTCGTATTCTTTAGACGGCTCCCCGAGAAACTTATAAACGGCCTCAAGGATATCATTATATTTCGCTGGTAATGAAACATGCGGTATCGAAGTGGCATTAGGTAAGGGATTTAACCTGGCTAAAACGTGCTTCTTTGCGATGTCGATACCGTATAAGATTTCAGTGACGTCATTAAGCGAGCTAGCGTGTGTTGCCCACAGAGTTCTTTCATTGTAAATACCAATCATTCCTTCAATGTCTGTGAAGTGATAAATCACGTGTGGACGATTTTCCATGCTTCTTTTATTCTCTACCCATGTCCATAACTCATTCGCCAATTTTTGCGGAAAGTCCAAATTGTTTATGTTCTGCATGCCTGCAATCCCCTTTGGGTTGAATGGGTCTTCTTCACCAGGTCCTTCAACTTTTTATTTATCGCCTTAAATATGAAGATAACCATTTGAAATCTTCCAAATTTGTGAAAATTTGTCAATCCAAGACAAAGAAGAAGCAGGGTGTTTTATCAAAGCAGTTAGAGAAGCCAATCAGAATATGGCAATAATTACTGCCAGCTAATTCCTTGTGACCTCAAAACGTTTTGGGCATCTTTATCTCCCAGCTTTGCAGCCTGCACAAGGGCGGTAGGTTCACCATCCGAAAAATGGTCTATCTTAATTATTTCGGATACACTTTTTGCAAAAAATCTCTCATTTTTATCTCCAATATATTCTGATTATCAGACAGGCTCATCTTTGTTTTGGATCGCGCTTCGAATATTTTCAGGGGTTCCGCTACTATTGAAATTGAACCATCCTTAGATTGAGTAAAACTTATTGATGCCTTATCGGGGGACGATTCCGGTGATTTTTTTTGCATGTTAGTTGTTAATTTTATTTCCTTTGTGCCTTTTGTTCCAGTACCACCATCTGTATAGGGAATCTTTTCCACAGTACACTGATAAGATATGTCATTCAGGTCAATTTCAACTTTCTTTAATACCGGTTGAATTATATTTTCTACGAATTCTTCCCATTCTTTGCTTAATTCTTCTTTCTCTCCTTTCCTTTTTTCATCAGCTTCTTCTTTAAATTTTATTTTGTCCGCTTCTTTTTTTTCATGCTCATTAAGGATGTCCTTAACCCAGTTCATAATTTAATCTCCTATCATCTTGATAAAGATAACGAAAGAAATACCCTTGAATGACCTAATGCAACGTCTTCTTCGGGAGAATACCCTTCCGCTTCAGCCGCATCAGAAAGAGTTCTTTCAAAATGTCTTTGATTAACCTCAACCGCTTTTCTGGTATTGGGGGAGCCTTCGGTTTTTGTGGAACGGGTTTCAAGGTTGCCATAGCAGCCCTCGATTAAGGGTTATTTCTTTGCTTTCTTTTCTTGTTTTGCGTACTTTATCAGAAGATCTTCGATAGCCTCTTCGAGAAGATCGTTGGCGCGCATGTTTAGGGCAACGCCTTCTCTTGTTTCAGCCGTTTCCAGCTTCGTGGCAAAGAGACGCCAGACCATGCATCACGTTTCCGCAAGCCCCCCTCTCTCATCCAGCCTTCAACATTTACATCATCCATATCACAATTATGGATGAAAAGAACATCATTGATTGCCATCTGAAGTCATGCATTTTCACCGAGGGTAACAATTTACTGACTATAGGAAGATGTTGTTCATTTGAAATGACTCGAAAGATAAAACACATTATTGAAATAATTAAAGATTAATCCTTGACTTCTGATAAAAGACTTCATATACTATATTTACTAAGTAAGTTTGGATTAAGACATTTTGAATTGCAAAGGATGGCCACCATACTTTTTAGAGTATTGGTGGCTTTTTTCTTTCTGTCATAGTGAAAATCCGACTTAACAGAATTTTTTGGAAAGGAGGATTAAAGCGATGTCAGAAGGTAAAGTAAAGTGGTTTAATGAACACAAAGGCTTCGGTTTCATCGAAAAGGATGAAGGCGGCGATGTGTTTGTTCATCACAGCGCCATTCAAGCCGAGGGGTTCAAGACGTTGTCTGAAGGCCAGCGTGTCAGCTTTGATGTTACGCAGGGCCCGAAGGGCCCGGCAGCAGAAAATGTGAAACCATTATAAGTTCACAAGAAGTAAGCAAGAGGCACTCAGACATAAAATAGTGGGAGTGCCTTTTTGTTTTACCAATAATCCTGCGTACCGGTGATCGTTAACGTGGGGTTCATAAGATCCATTAACAATTTAAATGAGAGGAAAATAAATGAATAAAAATTTATATGTAGGTAATCTCACGGTAAATGCTACCGAAGATGTCATAAAGGACAATTTTGCTAACGCAGGAAAAGTAGCTACAGTGACTATTATCAAAGATAATTATACAAAACAACCCAAGGGATTTGGATTCGTGGAAATGGAAACTGAGGAAGGTGCGCGTGCAGCCATCGAGATGTTCAACGGTGGAAAGCTTGACGGCAATACAATTATCGTCAACGAGGCCAAACCCAAGAGAGAGCAGGGAGGCCAGAGACGAGATTCCGGTCGAAGCGGAGGATTTAGAGGCGGAAACAGCGGAGGGGGTCGCAGATACTAAGGAGGGCAAACATTATCCTGATCTCTGGCAGGAAAGAGAAGACCGGATACTGATCTGATGAGTCTTCTGTTATACCTGATAAGCATCGTGAATATTAGACAGCCGTAAATATTCAAGAGCTCCAGAAATGTTGTATGGAATAGGCAAGATGAAAAAACAAGGAATAATTTATATAACTCTCTTGTTATTGTTTTTCAGGTCAAGTTCGGTTCAGGACATATAACGCAAATACTCTCTAAAACAAGAAAGCGTGGGGAATTGCTCCCACCCTTTCTTGTCTAATAGTTTAGCTTATTATTTGCAGGTTATTTATACCATAAATATAATTTGCTTCACGGCATCTCTTGATCTCATCAACAAAAAGGCAGTTCCAGAAATGGCTCTGCCTTTTTTATTTTGGTATCGCTTAAGAATTGCGGGTTGGAATGTTGAATAGATGGTTTGAAATAGAAAAACAACATAACAAGAAGCAGTCTATGATCAAACCTGATGTCTATGGTGCCGAGGCCGGGACTTGAACCTATATGAGGCTTTTTACGGCTGCCCAGTTGACGTGTCCTAATCCAGTTCCGCCGCCTCCCTGACAGAGAGAAAAATCTTGTAAAGCACCGTGATAATCAGGAACCCCATGGCCCAGACACCGATCGCAATGGCCACTTCCGGCCCGGTGGGGGTGTAACGCGTGATGTGCCCCAGGGGCGAGGGGACGAAGCCGGTCACCAGCAGGCCGAGACCTTTTTCGATCCAGAGGGAAAGAAATACCAAAACGCAGGCCACGGCCAGAAAAGATTCCTTCTTCCGGGTCTTGGGATTGATCAGCAACAAAAGGGCTGCCGCGGCTGAGATGACCGCAACAGTCATCCAGTGCGCAATCGTGTCGTAGCCCTCCAGGCCCGCGAAAAGAAAACGGTAATGCTCCATGTCGTCCGGAACCTGACTGTAGAAAACAGTCCAAAGCTCCACCAGCACGAAGAATATGCTCGTAATCAGCGCATAGGTCACGATCTTGGCCATGGTTTGAATCGCTTCCCTTCCGGCGTCAAACCCGCCGAAACGCTTCAGCACGAGACAGAACAGGATCAGAAGGGCCGGGCCGGAAGCGAAGGCAGTTGCCAGGAACCGGGGGGCCATGATCGCCGTGAGCCAGAAGCTCCTGCCGGGCATGCCGGCATAGATGAAGGCCGCCATGGTTTGGATGATGATGGCCCACGGGATGGAGAGATAGATCAGGGGCTTCACCCAGACCGGCGGCGGGACGCCTTCTTTTACACTGGACAGAACCGTCCATCCGGTGACGATGTTGAGCACAAGATAAACGCTGAGCACCACCATGTCCCAGAAGAGCACCGACGTGAGGGAAGGATAGAACATGACATACAGGACCCGTGAGGGCTGGCCGAGATTGACGAAAACAAAGGTCATGCACATGATGACGGCCCCGATGGCGAGAAACATCCCCAGGATGGTGATCCTTCCGAATGCCTTGTAGTCATGCAGATAGTAAGGCAGGATGAGCATCACCGCCGAGGCGGCGATCCCGTCGATGAACGTGAACTGCGTGGTGTAGAGCCCCCACGAGACATCGCGGCTCATGCCGGTGAGGCCAAGGCCGTACTCAAGCTGGCGGAGGTAGAAATATACCCCCATCCCGAAAAGGGCAAGCAGAATTGCCACCCAGATCCCGTATCGGCGGCTTCCTGTCAGCGCTTTTTCCAGCATGGCGACCTCACAAAATATAATAGACCTGCGGTTTCGTTCCCAGCTCCGCCCTCCGGCGGATGGAGAATTTTCTGTCGAGAATCTGACGGACCTTCGATCGGGGATCGTCCACGTCCCCGAAGACCAGGGCATTTTCCTGGCAGGCCATGACACAGGCCGGGAGAATGCCCCGTGCCAGGCGCTCCTCACAAAAATTGCATTTTTCGATCACTCCCTTGCTACGCGTTGGGAAATCGAGGTTGAGCTTGCGGATGAACGGCCGGGGATTCACGAAGTTGATGCTTCTCGCCCCGAAAGGACAGGCAGCCAGACAGATCTTGCATCCGATGCAGCGGTGCGAATCCATCATCACTATGCCGTCCGTCCTTCTGAATGTGGCCCCCGTGGGGCAGACCCGCACACAGGGCGGGTTGTCGCAGTGGTTGCAAAGAACCGGTATAATATGTTTTCGGACGGCCTCCTGAATGCGGGCATGGCTCTCCGCAGGAAAGACGTTCTCAAACCGCTCCGGCCAGATCCATTTGACCTCATGCTTGGGATTCCCTATATCCGGAACATTGTGCGCGTTGTGACAGGCAGTAATGCAGTCCGTACAGTCGTCGCAGCATTTCTTCGCATCCACCACCATGGCCCAGCGCTTCGCCTTCAGGGCCGGGGCGCTTCCCGGGGCGCCGGGCAGAAGAGTTCCCGGTGAAGGGGTCTCTTTGGCGATGATCCTGCCTAAGGGCGGGCAGGCAGCGCCGATGGCCGACAGGCCGGCTACAATCAGAAATTCCCTCCGGGTGGGCGCCATCACAAAACCTCCTCGGGGTTAATATGGCAGTTCCAGCAGGTCGGCTTGACCCCGGCATAATCGTGGCACCGATCGCAGAAACGAGACTTGTTTTCGTGACACGTGAGGCAGTTGCCGGTGAGGCCCATTTCAAACACCCTTCCGTCTTTTGCTGTGTACACGCGAATGCCTTTCCGTACCACGCTGTCCCGCCACGATGCCAGAAGTTTCATATGATTGTCCCGCATGAAGGCGGTGTCCTCCATGCAGCGCTTATCCGTAAGCTTCTGGATCGCAGGCGTGTCGAGCTCGATTGCCGGCGGGGCAATGGTCTTCCCCCGGTCATACCAGAATGGGAAGGTAGCCACGACCGCGAAGACCACGATTCCTGCGATAATTATCCCCCGGTTATAGAGCTTCATCGTNNTTGGCCAGCAGTTCGTGGACGCCCGTCACCGTCACGCCGGGCACCCAGTACTCCATCAGCGAGGTCAGGGTCGAGCGGTCGATGGCGCACATGCAGGCGAGTCGATTCACGCCGTGCTTTTCCTTAACATGCTTAACGGCCATCGCCCGGGGCATGCCTCCCCGCATCCGCATCTCGATGTTTTCATCGTTGCCGAGACCGGCGCCGCCCCCGCAGCACAGGGTCTTTTCCCGGATGGTATCTTCGGGCATCTCGTAGAAATGTCGCACGGAATTTCTGATAATATACCGCGGCTCTTCGAAGAGTCCCATGCCGCGGGCGGGATTGCAGGAATCATGGAAAGTGATCCGCAGATGATCGTTCCGCGTGGGATCCAGTTTCAGTTTTCCATTCCTGATCAGGTCGGCTGTGAATTCTGCGATATGCACCATCTTCGTTGACCTGGCATTTTCAAACAGCGTTCCCGTTATGGGAGACACCGGCTCTGCGAGGAAATCGGCGGGGCCGTTCATCGTATCCATGTATTCATGGATGGCCCGCCACATGTGGCCGCATTCGCCCCCAAGAATCCATTTGACCCCCAGCCGCTTCGCTTCCGCATAAATCTTGTTGTTGAGGCGCTTCACCATCTCGTGGGATGTGAAGAGGCCGAAGTTTCCCCCGTCGGAGGCGTAGGTGCTGAAGGTATAATTCAGGCCGATCTCGTGGAAGAGCATCATGTAACCCATGCATGTATACGTCCCCGGGTCGGCGAAATAGTCGCCGGAAGGCGTGATGAAAAGAATGTCCGCACCCTTCTTGTTGATGGGAACCTCCACCCTGACCCCGGTGCGTTCTTCGATATCTTCCGCCAGGAATTCAAGCATGTCCTTGATGCCGCCGGGCTGGATGCCGAGGTGGTTTCCCGTCCGGAAGCAGTTCGCCACCGGTTCGATCACCCAGTTGATGTTGCACCCGACGAGATTGAGGAGCTCCCGGCCCATTATGGTGATCTCCGCCTGGTCGATGCCGTAAGGACAATACACGGAACACCGACGGCACTCCGTGCACTGGTAGAAGTAGTAAAACCACTCCTTGAGTACATCCACGGTCAGATCGCGCGCGCCGGCGAGCCTGCCGAAGAGCTTTCCCGATTTTGTGAAGTAGCGGCGATAGACGGAGCGCAGCAGCTCCGCACGCAGGACGGGCATATTCTTTGGATCGCCGCCGCCGATGTAGAAGTGACACTTGTCAGCGCAGGCGCCACACCGCACGCATAGGTCCAAAAAGAGCCTGAAGGAACGGTATTTATCCAGGCGCTCCCGCATCCCCTCAAGGATGATCTCCTTCCAGTTCTCCGGCAGTTTCCAATCCTCTTCGTATGGTTGCCAGGCCCTGGGGTTCGGCATATCCAGGTAGATGAGATTCTTGGCGGCTCCGCTGTAGCTCCATGTCCCCGGCCGGAAATCGACAGGGGTGTCCATCCACGCTGTCCGTGGCGGCTTGTAGCTGATCCGGATCATCTCCTCAGGTTTGGATATCTTGATAGAGGGCATATCTACTCCTTGTCCACCGGCAGTCCTGCCGCCTTCATCTTGTCCCGGTATTCATCCTCGTATTCCTCATAGGTGTGAACCTTGACGGGCGCATTCCAGGGATTGATGTGCCGGCGCATCCGGCTGTCGTTGGCCATATTCCGTGTCGGGCTGAGAAAAACTCCTCCCATGTGCATGAGCTTGCTGAAAGGAAACCAGGCCAGAAGGACTGAGACGAGAAGAAGGTGAATATAAAAAAGTGCGCTCATTTCTTTAGGAACATAGGGCGTAAAGGTCACCCAACCCAGGGCCATGGTCTTCACCTGCTCGATATCGACGGGGAAGAAATTCCTCATAAGGATGCCCGTAATCGCGACACCCAAGATTAAGGCAACGGCGAAATAATCGGTGAAGAGAGAGATGTAGCGGAGCTGCGGGACAACAACCCTCCTGAGGAAGAGGAATGTCAATGCCAGGACTATCGCTCCATCACTCAAGAAGAATGTCGGTACGGCGATTTCAAAAAAACCGTCTATGGCTGCGAGGCCGTTGATCAGGGGGGCAACGGGCTCGATGAAGAAACGCATGTGCCGCAAAATGATAAGGAGCAGGGACCAGTGAAAGAGAAGCCCGAAAAACCAGAGCCATTTGGCGCTCGCATAGACGGGGCGCTGATCGTACAGGTACAGCCGGGTATTTCTGAAGAGCGAACGGAACAGGAGAACCTCCAGGGCCATCCTGCCTACGACACCGGCCGTGCCCGAAGGGCTTTCCAGAGATTCGCTCTTGATCCAGGGAAGTGATTTTTCTTGTCCGCAGGTGGTGGGTATGGAAAAGGGGACAGGCAATCTTCCCCAGGACAAAACGCGGTAGACAAAACCTGCCACAAAAACGGCAAAGGCGCCGCAGGGGATGACAACGAAAAAGACAGGGTTCAGTCCTGCGATTGCAGTCCCGCCCAAGGCGATCAGGATCAGGATCAGAATCGCAATCAGGGACACGAGAAGGTTCATGATGAATGTTCCACCCGCCTCATTTTTGTTATCATATCATGATTCCCACGATGGTTCCTCACCGAATCGGATAATCGGTTTTTTCATGTTGGCCATGGCATTGACAATCAATTCGACCAAGCCGCCGTAATAGAGACGGCTGCGCTCCTCCGCATGATAGTAGGTGATAACATCCCGAATGGCGCCTTTGCAGTTCGAGCAGGGGGCGCAGACATATTTGGGGGTCTCCTGGGGTTCATCCTGAAAGGCATTCAGAATCTGCAGGAATTTCTTGCGGGAGCTGACCAGATTTCGCCATTCCGCAAAATTATATCCCGACATGATGGCGAAACCCGAACCGCCGCCGCAGCAGTAGTTCTCCACGCCATGAGGCGTCATTTCTCGGAATCGCGGAGCGATCTTTCTCAGGATTCGCCTCTGGGGTTCTACGATTCCCATGGACCGTACGACGTTGCAGGGATCATGCAGGGTAACGGGAAAATCATTTTTATGGGGATCAAATTGTAATTTTCCGTTTAGGACAATATCCTCCAGCGTGACCATGGCCGATTCCCGTGGAACATTGAGGTCTCCTGTCAACAGACGGTCGGCAGTGACGGTCAGCGCTTTATGCGCATGGCCGCATTCGCCGATGAGAATCTTTTTGACCTTCAGCTTTCGGGCGATATCAGCATGTTTAATAGCAACGCGCGAAAATTGAACATCATCATACCATAAACCGTAGTTTACGGCATCATAACCGGCCGCTTCCGAAGACAAGGTCCATGAAATACCGGCCGCCTGAAAAATGATGGCAAAGGCCCCGACATTTTCCGGCCAGGACAGAATTTCACCGGCATTGTGGAGCAGCAGGATATCCGCGCCTTCCATATCCCAGGGGATTTCGACTTTATATCCCGTAATCTCTTCCATCTCTTCCTGGATGAACTCGACGCTGTCCTTCACTGCCAAGGGGTTCATGCCGGTGGAAGAGCCGACCCGGAGCTGCTGGACGGAGCCCTTTTCGTGGAGCTCCTTGGGGGCGATGCCCATTTCCTGGGAAAAGAGCTTGCGGATCTCGTGCGTGATCAGGCCATTGTCCACACCGATCGGGCAAACTGTAGCACAGCGTCTGCAGAGCGTGCAGCGATAGGAGAGTTCGGCAAGCCGTGCGATCGTCGTCCAGTTCAGATCGATATCGCCGGTCAGCTTGGCGGTGATTTTTCCACCCGGCTTGAGATATTTCCTGTAAATCCTACGCAAGACATCGGCACGGAAAATGGGCCGATAGATCTCCTTCCGGCCGCTCATTTCATAGACGGGACAGGCATTGGAACAGGTCTGGCATTTGGCACAGTGTTCCATGGAAAGTAATAGGGGTTGCAGAAAGGTCCAGTTGTTTTCCTTCTCGAAAAGTTTTCTCAGACCCGAGAGAAACTGACGAACCAGCTCTTCCTCTTCTTCCTTACTCGCAGGCTTGGGGATGCCGATGGCAACCGTGTCGTCCAGAGATGCCTCAATGCCCTTGACCTTGTCCGGGTTCAGAGTGGGTATCGTCACCTGATTGAAATCCTCATAGGGAGGAGGCAACGGTGAAAGCTCACCCGACTCAATGTGACATAAGCAGAGAGACGGCTTCGCAATGTCGGAGGGTTTCCGGAGTTTGTTCATTTCATCTCCTTGGGCGCCGAAGAGGCGATGTCGCGCCAGGATTTCCGTCCGTCCGCTTCCACGTGTTTTGCCGTCCAGGTCGGTTTGAGTTCAAGATTTTTCAGGATGGCCGCCTCGAGCGATCCGCCTCGCCGGTTCGGGGCATCGTCCCATTTGACATCGTGATAGAGGAAATACTTCATGTACATATGGGACATGTGCGTCAGGGGGATATAGGCGGTCAGAAGCGAGGCTGACACAATGGCCACCCTCCCGGGAACGCTTTGACCCGGTACGTATGGATTCAGAGAATGCCCCCCGGTCAGCAGGCCAAACGTATAGGCCTTTGCACCTTCCAGAAATGGATCGCCGAGCAGACAGGCGACGAAGGCGGAAAGAAAAAAAAGAAAGATGAACAGGATATTGAAATAGTCGGAAAAAGACGAATAACTTCTCAGTTCCGGATCGGTCAGCCGTTTGTAGAGAACTCCCAGAACGCCGATATTTCCCAGGATCAGGCCGATCCACCCCACAAAAACGATGAGGCCGTCCAACAGGCTTCTTATGGCGCCCCCTTCAGCAAAGGCGGGAAATCGCCACAGGATGAAACAGGCATGAAGAAGAAGAAGACCGAATGTTGCAATCATCAGATACAATCCGAAATGAAAGGGGAAGGAGACCCGCCAGAGGCTCCTGTTTTCTTTCCACAACCCCCTGATGAACAAAATCTCCGGCACCATGTACTTAAGTTCATTGAACAGCGAGCTTTCATATTTCTTTTCCCAGCAGTTCAACTCTTCCAGGTAGGAGCCGCCATAGGCCACCTTGGCGCCGGTTTCATGCTGGACAGGATAGATTTCCCAGCGGACATGGACGGGAAGGGTGATTTGCCTGTAAACTCGGTAACCGGTTGCAAGAATGAACACAGCAACGCAAAGATAAGATAAAACATAGAATCCCATAGACTGTTTCCTGAAGTCTCCAGTTCCCTGGTTACTGTAACAGAGATCTTATAAAGCTGATCCGGCGGGACTGGCCCAATCTCGCTGGAGCGGGGCTTCCTCACCTTTATCTCGGCTGCACTTATGGAGCTGTCTTCAGACGCACCCGGTCGGTTTCGACAGTCCGGCCAGCTTGCAGGCCCCCTTGGCAGGCCCTGTCGGAAATAGCTCGTAGAGCTTCTTCATATCGATGCCGTTGTCCTTGCAGAGCTTGCGGATCATGGGCGCGATGCCGAACTTCTCGAAATAATCCCGCAGATAGTTGATAATCTTCCAGTGTTCTTCCGTTAATGGCCCCTCGACGCTTTCCTCTTTCGCATAGGCCTGGGCAAACTCTTCACTCCACTTGTCCAGTTCCTGAAGGAACCCGTCTTCATCCACCTCATACGTCTTCCCTGCCAGTTCTATCCGGGGCATGCTTGAAACCTCCTATCGTGATGTATTTCAAAATATATATTTGAAAACTTTCTTATTGCTGCTTGGCCTGCTGCTGGCTGACTGAAGAGGCGTAATCCTTCCTGCCGGCACGAAACCTTCTTGCCATGCCGACGAGGCCTTCTGCCCACTCTCGCGTTCCCAAGGCATGTACGTGGGTGAAAGTGGCCAGCACATTTTTCCGGCAGAGCCCGTCTCTCTTGCCGTCCATGCCAATTCCCCGCTTGACCCGGAAAGCCAGATGTCCCTCATCCTCATTCCTGGAGAGGATCCGGGAGTAATGAAACTCGTGGCCCTTGATCTCAGTCCCGACAGGGAAAAAGGGATTTTCCTCTTCGACATGGAGAACAGTGTATCCATGCCCCTGCGGGCGCTTTTCCATCCCGAACGAGATGGCCAAGAAGCCGACCATGGGATAATGCTTATCGCCGACTGTCAGCGATTCCCCAAGGAACATGAGCCCGCCGCATTCGGCATATATCGGCAGTCCATGTTCTGCCGCATCCCGCAAGGAGCGGCGAAAAGCCTTATTGTCGGCAAGAAGCCCGGCCTGCGTCTCCGGGAAACCGCCTCCGATATACAGGGCATCCACGGACAGCAGCTTTTCTTCACTGATGGCGCTGACTTCTATGACCCTGGCGCCCTCTCTCGTTAGTGCCTCTATGTTTTCCGGGTAATAGAACTGAAAGGCCCTGTCCCTGATCACGCCGATGGTCACCGGGTCTGCCGGTTCATCTGCCGGGAGAACATCCGGAACCGAAAGGTCTTCCCAGGGTGGGGCGCTTTGGGCGATCTGTATCAGTCCATCGATATCCAGATAATTTCCGGCGATGTCCGCCGCCTTCTGCAAGGCTTGACTGATCCGGTCGTGTTCCTGGGGCGGGATCAACCCGAGATGCCTTTCCGAAAAAGGGACGTCCGCCATCCGCGGAACGGTGCCGAGAATGGAAATACCGCAGTGGTCTTCTACAGACCTGCGGACAACCGCAGCGTGGCGGGTTCCTGCCACCCGGTTGAGGATCACTCCCCGGATATCCACCTCTGGATCAAAGCGCTGGCACCCGAGAACCATGGCCGCCGTCGTCCGTGTTACTTTGTCGCAGTCGATCACGAGGACCACGGGCGCCTTGATAAGTTTGGCCAGCTCGGCGGAGCTGTGCTCTCCCTCCGGACTTGATCCATCATAAAGCCCCCGGTTCCCTTCAATCAGCGAAATGGCGTCCGAGGGGGCATGACGCGAGAAGGAGCGGGCGACCTGTTCCCGCCCCATCATGAAGGTGTCCAGGTTGTAGCATGGGTTCGACGCCGCCAGGGCAAGCCAGGCCGCGTCTATATAATCCGGTCCTTTCTTAAAGGGGATCACAGTGACGCCGCGTTTATAGAGCGCCGCGGCCAACGCCGCACAGAGCGTCGTTTTGCCGGCGCTGCCACGTAAGGCCCCAATAACCAGCCGGGGACAGGGTCGGCTCATGCTCTATCACCTACGCAAGCCACCACCGCTATTCCTTCGGATAACATTCCGCCAGCACAAGATAGGTCGTGCTTCCGCTTGACCAGTACTTCACGGCGTCCTCCTCGATGAGGGCCTTGACGACATCCTGGATGGCATGCCGGTCTTCATCGGGAAACCACTTGGTGACATCGCGGATGTAGAACATCTTCTTTTCGCCCTTCGATTTCTGGCAGAAAGCCTCAAGGACCCTCGCTTTCAGATCCTCGCTCATGGTTACCTCCATTTAAACTGCGTCGTTGATCTGAACGTTTCCGTAGCCA
>PLLV01000230.1:22279-22412 GCA_003142295.1 Syntrophaceae bacterium | reverse complement strand
GAATGGCTCGTGCGTCGTCTTTGCGATGCCCATGGCTCACAATGGGGTTGCTTCCTCCCGCCGAATCAATTCGGATGTCGGACCATATTAAACCCGTTTGGATATTGACCGAAGCCACTTTAGCGATCGCAAT
>PLLV01000230.1:0-22205 GCA_003142295.1 Syntrophaceae bacterium | reverse complement strand
GGCGGTGAATACATGGTTGTCGTCAATCATCGATTCCTCTTTCGATTCGATAATTTAAATTGATAAGGCATCGCTTTTTCATGGCGGAAGTATATGAAGAAGAATCTTGTGTGTCAAGAGGAGCTTGACCACAAAATATGGGGTGCGGTATCGGTGATCATTACCAGAAGAAACATGGAATGTTTTTTGAGACNNTCTTGTTTGTTGTTTTCAGGAAGGAACAAACAAAAGTTCAGAAGATAGATTTTTCAAAATCGGCCGACCATTAAATGTCTCTCTTTCACCTACGAAGCGTGGGCAGAATCATGATATCGGACATTGAACATTTTTACTTGAAAGCTTTAATCTTTCAAGGGTCAATGAACTATATAAACATCCTCAATCTGATGTTACAAGCGCAGGTACTGCGTCTTCACTTTCTTTCGAATATTTTCAGACTCTTCACTTTCCGATACGAATCGTTGAGAGTTTTCCTATGAGTCCGAAGACACTCAATAGCCATATAATCACAACAATAACCACTACCACATTCAAAATTCTCTTTATGGTAGCTTGCATCGGTATGTACCTATTAATCACCCACAGGACCACCCCAACGACAACCAAAACAAGCACTAATTGAATCAACGGCATAGTTTCTCTCCTTTCTTATTTTGACTGTCTACCGGCAAAACGATGAACAAGCCCCGCCTCAAGAACTTCCTGCAGTGTTAAGACCCGGAGGCTCTTAAAGGTTCCATGGTCGATCCAGCACGATTACACCTTTAGAGAAAAACCCAAAATCAAAGACTATTCCTCGGATTTCAAAGACATCCATGATTCGGGTCACCACTGGCCGCCATGCTCCGTCCGGGAAAGGATAACGGTCGCCTATTTCACGGTCAGGTTGTTCTTTACGGATTTGACCCCTTTGACGCTCCTGGTGATTTCACCCGCTTTATCGACGGCCTTTTGAGAATCAACGGTGCCGCTCAGTTGAACGTCGCCTTTTAAGGTTTTGACACTGATCTTGAATGATTTGAGAAAATCGTCCTCGGCAAGTAGAGATTTTACCTTGGTCGTGATGTACGAATCGCCAACGTATTCTCCCGCACCTTCGTGTTTGGCNNCTTTCTTTGCTGGTGCCATTGCTACGCTTGTTGCCATATTCTTGCCGTCTTTTGTCTCATATTTAACAGCAATCTTGTCACCGGCTTTCAGGTCTTCAAACACTACGTTCTTTGCAAACTTAGCTGCTGAAACGTCGAAGGTCATTTCGCCCTTTTTGTTCTTTGCAACGACTTTCTTTGCGGCTGTGTCTACGCTGACTACTTCACCGACCCAACCCTTACCTTTTGGTTTGTCCTGTGCCATAACCGTTGTCACAAAGGCTACGCCGATAATTAATGCCATGACGATCATCAAAACTTTTTTCATACTTCTTACCTCCTTAGTTTTTTTATTAACTTCACGATGCATTACTAACATTGATTGTTACGCAGGCAACCTGGAACCGTCTACCAGCGGCCGCTATGATCCATATGGGAAAGGATGGCAATCGCCTACTTCATAATGATACATTATTGCATGGATTATAACCNNAGGAAGCTATATTCAGAAAAACTTTCAATATAAATGTATGCAAAATATTTTGTCGAGTGGTGGTAAGGAATCTAACTGAAAGATGACAACAGAAAATTTAAAAAAATGTGAAAAAAAGTGTTTTAAAATACAATATATGGTATACTAAAAAACAAATGATACAATATTCAGTATTCTCAGTAGCCAAGCTATTCAGTTTATTTTGATTGACAATGAACCAGTAGAGCTTAATTTGATAACACATGCCATGACCCAGAAACCACCACCATCATGCTTCTTCTTGGTCTTGGTTTAATCTGGGTTGCAGGAGCGGGGAGGAAGTTTAAAGAGTAAACTAATTTTTAACTTCCAGCAGAAAGGCAGGGCAAGGGGACCCTGCCTTTTTTCTTAACGGGATTATTCATTAACGGTTGTAATCTTCTATCTATTGTTGAAATCCAATTTTACTCGTCCAGGCAACATTCTGATCAGTGAAGATAGAAAATCAGAACGCTAACCTAATATGTGGTATGATTTTTCTAGGCAGATTACTAAAATCAACTGTGCAAAAAATATCTGATGATAAGTATAAATGTTAAAAGCGCTGTTACTCTCGTTATACTTGGCAGCGTGATTTTCATTCTGTTAACTCCTCTTTATCGAGGGAAGGTAAGAAGAAACCCTGTTTATGGCATTCGGATTCGAAAGGCATTTGAATCTGAAGAGAACTGGTACAAGATAAATCGCTATGGAGCAACTGCTATGATGTATTGGGCAGCTCTCCTCATGGTTATGGGAATTATCTGCTTGTTTATCCCTCCCCAGTTTGTTCTCACGGTAGCAAAGGTCAGTATTATGCTGATAATCATTCCAATCATACAAATCCTGCGTTATGCGAAAAGGTTATAGGCAATAGGCGAACAGTCTGACCTTTCCTCACAAACCGGTTCAGTCAGGTAGAAAAAGAACGGTACTGCTGAATCAGGACGCTTCCCTCAAAACCTGAAATGCTCCTTGCTTGCATCTTCGGTCTTGCTTTCAAGTTCTGCAATAACCTGGGCGCCTAACAGAAGAATTATCGCCGCCGCTTCTACACCGAGAAGAAATACTACTGTTGATGCCAGAGAACCGTAAATTATATTTACGAAGGATATGGATGTGTAATACCAGACGACCACGCGACGGGTTATTTCCCAGAGGATTGTGGCTGCTAATCCTCCGATCAGTGCATGATGGAATGTTATCCGCCCCACAGGCATGACGAGATACAGGGAGGTGAACATAAGCACTTCACCAATTAACCCTGACCAATAAAATGCAATTCTGGACGTGCCTTCAAAGCTCCAATTCCAGCCCAAGAGCATGATGTGCCTGTTTTCGATGGCCTCCAATGCTCCCGCAAAAAATGACACAAAGAATATGCCAAGGCCAATCAAAAGAATATACACAAAAGGAATAATGGCTGAAATCATAAAGTGGCGGCGCTGGATTCTAATGCGGTGGTGAAATATGACCGAGATTGCGTTTTCAAGCACCGTAAAGGCTATGGAGCTGAAAAACAGCATGATCAGAATGCCGATAACACCGATTACATTGCGGTGCGCAATGAATACCCGCACCTGTTCGGTCAAAGTCGGAGCATATCCCGGTATCGCCATTTCCAGGTATGTAGATAAGGTGAGAAACAGCTGTTCCTGTTCTATAAAATGCGACAGGACAATCAAAGTGAGGATCGACAGGGGAACGATCGACAGAAGGGTGTAATAGGCTATGGCACCGGAAAGCAGTATGCCCTGGTTCTGTCTGAAACTGCGCAATACCTTAAACACGAAGCGCGCGAACCGCGGCAATGCCCTTATTGAGTTTTGAAACTTGTTAACCATAGGAAAGATGTTACGCAAAAAATATATTTACCGTTTAATCTCCATACAAGCTTCATAAGAACGTTACGGGAGGGCGCCGCAGATCACGGAAATCTCAATTGACGCATCCTTCGGCAACCGGGCCACTTGAACTGTTTCCCGGGCAGGGAGAATGTCGCCAAAATATCTGCCGTAGATCTCATTGAATTTTCCGAAGAGACCGAGATCTTTAAGGAAGACTGATGCTTTCAGAACATTCTTCAGGCTCATGCCGCTTGCCTCAACCACAGCCTTGAGATTTTCAAGCACAAGTGTAACCTCGGCCTCGAAATTCCCCGTTAATAATTCACCCGTCTTGGGGTCAATGGGGATCATCCCGGAAACGAACAGCAGATCGCCGTACCTAATGGCCTGCGCATAAGGACCGATGGCCTTTGGGGCATTGGGAGTGCTTATTATTTTCCTTTCTGATGTTGTATTCATATCCGGCCTCCCTCCATCAAAGACGATTATTATATCTCGATATCATTCCTTCTGAGAATCTAACAACCTGAGCATCTCGGTCACATCCGTCGTCGGGCTGTGACAGGCGAAATTGGTACAGACATAAGCTGTGGCCTTATTATTTACGGGTTTAAGGTCTTTCGTAAAGGGTGCGATGCTGGCTATATCAGAGGATTCATCCTCCGGGGAACAGAGAAGGACAACTGCGTTAGGGAGAAAAAGTTCTCTCAGCGCGTGCAACATTCGCTCCGTATCCTCCGCTTCGGCCCTGCCGGCAACCACGATTTCATAAGAGGGGTATAGCAAAAAGCCCAGGGCCATCATAAACTGGGTATGACCCATAGGCACGCGGCGGACATAACCCGCAAGGGCGCGGCTGATGTCCACCGCCTGTGCTTCCAGTTTTGCATTCCCCGTAAGTCTGGAAAGACGTACCATGTTTAACATAGCCACAGAGTTTCCCGACGGAATGGCGCCGTCATAGCTCTCCTTCTCGCGTACAATCAGGTCTTCGCCATCATCAGGCGTGAAATAGTAGCCGCCGTGTTCCTTATCCCAGAAGTGCTTCGTTAAATCTTCTTGAAGCCTCAATGCCGTCTTAAGAAGTGAAGCATCATGTGACGCTTCGTAACACTCTATCAGTCCCCAGATCAAAAAGGCATAATCATCGAGATTAGCCATTATGGCAGACTCTCCCTCGCGGTGCCTGTGATAAAGTCTTCCATCGAGCTCACGCATATTATTCAGGATGAATTTTACGGCGTTTTGCGCTGCCTTGAGGTAAACCTTGTCCATAAAGACCTGCGCAGCCTTCGCCAGGGCAGCGATCATGAGGCCGTTCCAGTCCACAAGGATTTTATCATCTTTGTAGGGACGGGCGCGCTTGTCGCGGGCAGCAAACAGCGAAAGCCTTGCCGCAGAGATCCTGTGGCGGAGCGACTCTTCGGAAATTCCCAGAGATGGAGCAAGTTCATGGGCGGGCTTCTTAATGTGAAGAATATTATGGCCGGTTCTTTCTGCCATTAATTGATCGACAAAATTTCCCGCCTTTTCCACCCCAAAGACCCTGGTTGTCAGTTCCGCTTCGGATGGTCCCAGCAACCCTCTAATCTCGCCTTCTGTCCAGAAGTAGAATTTCCCCTCTTCGCCATCGCTGTCCGCATCCTCAGCCGAGTAGAAACCGCCTGACCGCGACTTCATATCTCTAATGACGTAAGTAAATATTTCGCAGGCCGTTCTCTTGAAAAAATCGTTTCCAGTTGCCTGATATGCCTCCGTATAGGCCATGGCCAGCATGGCCTGGTCATAGAGCATCTTTTCAAAATGGGGCACGAGCCACCGCTCATCAGTGCTGTACCGATGGAAGCCGAAGCCGACGTGATCATAAATACCGCCGCAACGCATTGCCTGGAGTGTCTTTACAACCATCTCCAATGCCTTTGTCTCACCGTTCCATTTCCAGTAACGCATAAGAAAGAGCAACTGGTGGGGAGTGGGAAATTTAGGCGCCTGGCCAAATCCCCCATATTTTTCATCGTAGAGTGCCGCGAGCCCTTCATATGCTTCACGGATGATATCTCTTGACAAGGCTCCGCCCGGTGTCTCCGTTGTCTTCTGCTGCATGGAGGATACTATCTGATCGGCTGATTTCAAAATGTCATAATAACGTTCTTTCCATATCTCTTTGATTCTGGGGATCAGATCCAGCAGCCCGATCCTGCCGAAGCGGCTTTCTCTGGGAATATAGGTAGCAGCAAAGAAGGGTTTCCTGTCGGGGGTCATCACTATGGTGAGCGGCCAACCTCCGGCCCCTGTCATCATCTGACAGGCGTTCATGTAAACCTTGTCGATATCGGGCCGCTCTTCACGATCAACCTTGATGCAGACAAAAACCTCATTGAGAAGTCTGCCGATTTCCGGATCTTCAAAGGACTCATGGGCCATGACGTGGCACCAGTGGCATGTCGAATAACCCACAGAGAGAAAAACGGGCTTATTCTCTGTACGCGCTTTATCAAATGCCTCCCCGCACCACGGGTACCAGTCAACGGGATTATAGGCGTGCTGGAGCAGGTATGGGCTCTTCTCATGGATCAGACGGTTTGGAATATTTCCGGTCGCATTTTCCGAGCTGGCCATAAATGATATTCCTTTTATTCCGTGGGTGAAGGAGCTTTCTGCACATCTTGGTGAATGCGAATGACTTCTGTTGAGACCTTGCCGTCCTTCACTCTGACGACAATGAAATGATAAGAATGCTCACCGAAAGGAACATTTATATGGAGTGGAGCAGCAGCGCCCCCGGTTATTATATATTTCACGCCCTTCACTTCATCTTGAGCGTAGAGGTGCAGGTGGCTGAAAAAAGCAACGGAGACCTTCTTCTCTGCCATGATCTGTTTGAGCCTGTCTGCTCCTTTTGTAAAACAGTGGTTGTGCTGCCATTTCTGGCTTTCCGGCGGTATATGCATAATTACAAATTTATATTTCCTCTTTGACGTCAGTTGTTCCTCCAGGTATTGCATCTGCGCCGGGGTAAGCTCATACAGGGAGTTGTCCAGGGCGACAATCTTCATGCCGAGCTTCTTCACGTCCAAAACATAATTTAGCGGGCCTATTTTTTCCTGAAATATTTGTTTGCCATGCGGACTCTTGACATTGTTCGTTAGGTCATGATTACCGATGACCACGAAAATCGGCGTGTCGGGCAACGTGCTCTCCGCGATATCGAGAAAGTGGTTAAACTTTTTCTCCCTGCCCGTAAAGACCGTATCTCCTCCGTGCAGGATGAAAAGAGGCCTCAGTTTGGCTGCCGCAGTAAGTATTTTCTTGAATATTTCATCATTGTCCCTGCTGTCGCCCAGAACGACAAACATAAAATCATCGGGAGACGCAGTCTGAAGATTGCTTTCCAGCTTCTTTAGCGACCGCTCATAGAGTGTTGAGCAGTGGCCAGCCATGGGCCAGGCAAGGCCGAGCACAATAATGGGCAATACTAACAGGAAAATCAAACGGCAGCGGCGTGGCATTATCATAGCTCAAACCTCTCAAATACCGATGTAAAAATAAGGACAGCGCCCATATATATATCCGTGCATCCGGTCCAGGAAAGAGTGTCCCGGCGTGCGGCGGTACTCACGGATAAAGGCTCGTGTGGAAGGCTTCACTTCATCAATGCCCTTGCAACCTGAACTACATGTTCTGCGGTTATGCCGAACTTTTCATACAGAACTTTATAGGGGGCGCTTGCGCCAAAACCGTCCATTCCAATAACGCTTCCATCGAGCCCCACATAGTGCTCCCAGCCAAGCTTTATGCCCGCCTCTACGGCAACCCTGGCCCTAACGTCCGCAGGGAGTACATGATTGCGGTATTCAGACGGCTGGCTGTCAAAAATTCTCCAACTCGGTAGAGATACGACCCTTACCCGAAAGTCCGACGACAGACGTCTCCCCGCTTCCATGGTAATCGATACTTCCGACCCGGTTCCGATCAGGATCATATCGGGCTTGCCGGGAGCTGATTCCCAGAGGATGTAGCCGCCACGCTGGAGACTGCTGGCAGGTGCAAGTTCGGCCCGGCTCAGGACGGGCAGATTCTGACGGGTAAAAATCAGCGCTGTAGGGCCATCATGCTTAAGGAGCGCGGCCTTCCAGGCTTCCACGGCCTCGCCGGCGTCGGCGGGACGGATAACGGTTAGATTTGGCACAGCCCGCAAATTCATGATCTGCTCGATAGGCTGATGTGTCGGTCCGTCTTCACCGAGACCGATGCTGTCGTGCGTAAAGACATAGATGACCCGAAGACCCATGAGGGCCGCCAGACGCATGGGCGGACGCATGTAATCGGAGAATGTTAAGAATGTAGCCGTATATGGGATAAACCCTCCATGAATGGCCATGCCGGAAGCGATGGCGCCCATGGCATGTTCGCGCACGCCGAAGTGGATATTGCGGCCTATGTAACCCCAATCACCGCCAACAGCTCCCTGTGTATCTCCCTGCGGTGCATCAGGTCTTTGAAAATCACCAAACCCTTTAAGCCAGGTAAAGGTGGAGGGGTTGAGGTCTGCTGAGCCGCCCATAAGTTCCGGCAAGATGGGAGCGAGGCTCTGCATGACGGTTTCCGATGCCTTGCGGGTCGCTACATCCTTGGATCCCTCCGGATAGGCAGGAAGCTTTGATTCCCACCCTTCGGGAAGATTTCCTTTCATGACGCGCAGGAATTCCGCGGCTAAATCGGGGAAAGCATCGCCGTACCGTTTGCGGGCCCGCTCCCATTTGGCATTCCACGTGCGGCCGCGTTGGAGGGATTTATGAAACTGGGCAAGGACATCATCAGGGATGAAAAAGGCGGGTTCCGCGGGCCAGCCGAGGAATTTCTTTGCTGCCAATAGCTCCTCTGCGCCGAGTGGTGAACCGTGGGCTTCAAACGTCCCCTGTTTATGGGGCGCCCCATACCCTATGGTGGTCCTAACGAAAATAATCGAAGGCCGCGCCTTTTGAGCCTTTGCTTTTTTTAGGGCACGATCAATTGAGGGAACGTCATTCCCGTTCTCCACATGTCCGACGTGCCAATCGTACGACTTGAACCTCTTTCCGGCATCCTCGGTAAAAGTCAGTGACGTCGCTCCGGCAAGAGAAACGCGGTTGTCGTCATAGAGGACTATGAGCTTACCGAGACCGAGGTGTCCCGCCAGAGAACATGCTTCGGATGTCACACCTTCCATCACATCACCATCGCTGGCAAACACATATGTGAAGTGGTCGACTATCTTATGGCCGGGCCGGTTGTATCTCGCTTCAAGGTGCGCTTCCGCCATAGCCATACCCACGGCGTTGCTGAGACCCTGACCAAGGGGTCCTGTGGTTACCTCGACGCCCGGTGCACAATGCCGTTCCGGGTGACCAGGTGTCTTGCTTTCCCATTGACGAAATGACTCCAGATCGGAAAGAGACAAATCGTAGCCTGTAAGATGGAGCATGGCATAGAGGAGCATCGAGGCATGTCCCGCGGAGAGAACAAAGCGGTCCCGGTCGCTCCACATAGGATTTGCGGGATTGTGTTTCAAGTGTCGCGTCCAGAGTGTATAAGCCATTGCTGCTGCGCCCATGGGCATACCAGGATGCCCCGATTTGGCCTTTTCCACAGCATCGGCAGCCAGAAAGCGTATGGTGTTTATGCATTTTTCTTCAAATGATTTATCGTCGGTCATTTTATATCTCTCCTGGTGAATTATTTCCGAAATAACCCTTCGCATTTTGCTTAGGGTAAACTCAGCAATAGCAGCATTTCAAGCACAGTTAGTTTGAATGTCATTTCGAGCAAAGCGAGAAATCTTGGCTAATGATTTGCTATGAAGATTTCTCCCGGAGTTTAGCCTGAGTAAACCGAAGGCGTCGAAATGACACCATTCGGTCGAGATGACAAAAAAATTACAAAACGCTTTATTGGTCATCAAGATTATTTCAAGCAACAAATAAGGAAGTAAATTTTTCAGTTTCGAAGTTTATATACTAACACAAACGGTAAGACAAGAAGATTAGAATTACAAAAACTTGACAAGGCAGTCTTTTTTCAATAAAAAAAGGCTCAGGCGGCATGATTGGATAAGAACAGGAAATAATATAGCCCCTTGGCGGTTTACATATCCTCGCGTATGTCCATAACAATTAAAAGATTGTCCAAATTTTACGGAAAGACGCAAGCCCTTTCGGAGATCAATCTGAATGTCCGGACTGGCGAATCTGTCGGCCTTGTAGGTCTTAATGGCGCCGGGAAAACAACACTGCTTAAAACAATTGTCGGACTTATTGTCAACTTCGATGGAGAGGTGCTGATAAATGACCTGGCAGCCACGGAGAAGGAGGCAAGAACAAGCACATCCTTTCTTCCCGAGGATTTTTCGCCGCCTCTTTATCTCACCGGGTATGACTTCGTTTCTTATATGCTCCGCCTCAGCGGCGTGAGCCTGAATCAAAGCGAGGTTGACGAATTTGCCGATGCACTTGAACTGCAAGTGAATGTATTGTCACAGCCAATAAGAACGTATTCAAAAGGCATGCGTCAGAAACTCGGCTTACTGACTGCCATGCTGCCGGATACAGAAATCATCATCCTTGACGAACCTTTGAGCGGACTCGACCCTGGAGCGCGGGTAGTCGTTAAGGACGCATTAGGTACGCTCCGCAAAAAAGGAAAGACACTCTTCTTTTCTTCCCACATATTGACGGACCTTGAAGAAATAGCGGACAGATTGGTTATCATTCATGAGGGGAAGGAAATCTTCGACGGCAAACCGGAAGAACTGAGATCATACGGTGGACGCACCCTCGAAGATGCCTTTCTTCACGTGATCCGTTCAAACCGGACGTAATAAAAAATGGGCGGTTTTTCTATGAGCAGAATCGGCATCGTAGCCACTTACACTCTTCAAGAGGTGAGGAGGGACAGACTATTCTGGGGACTTCTACCATTAATCCTCTTCGTAATTGCCCTCGCTTTCTTTATGAGAGAAACCAGTATAGTTGCGGGAACTGAAGCCTTTAGCCGTTCATACATTGCCCTGAGCACTTTGGCCGCTGCTGTTTTTATTGTTCTCCTCGTTGTAAGTTCAATGTATCGTGAGATTGATTCAAAGGCAATTTACATGGTGATTACGAAACCATTAGCCAGGCATGAATATATTCTCGGTAAATTCATGGCCTTTTCCCTCATATCTGCAGGGATAATCATTATATTTTTTGCAGGCGCTCTTGTATTGGGAGTGGGTCCCGTAAAACCCCTTGCCGTTCATTACATTCTATGCATCTTTGAACAAATAGTAATGATTATGGCTGCCCTGGCGATTACGCTTGGATTGCGATCCCTCCCGTCTTCCCTTCTCGGGGTCGCCGGCTTTTATATAATAGGACACAGTACAAAAAAGATGGTTGACATCGGCATGCATATGGCTTCCGCATGGGTTCCTGCCCTCAAGGTTTTCTATTATCTCTTTCCTTCTCTGAGCCTCTTTAGCGCCCAGGCGGCTGTGCTGGAACAGGGGCTTGTCTCCTGGACCGATATCCTTTTCCCCGCAGGTTACGCCGTTGTTTACCTTGCCATTCTCTTTCTCATAATTGCTATCGACATCAGGAAGAGGGACTTTTAAATGCGGGCGAAAAGGGACGTCTTCAAGAAGATTCTTTTACCCTGCGTGCTCTTGATACTATTGGCCCTCCATGCCCTTCTCGTGGATGTGGGATGGAAGGGCAGTGAAACAAAAAATCAATACAAGGTGGTTCCCAAACTGAATCTTCCCTGGATGAAGTTTATATCCCTTGACCAGGATAGGTTTGCGAGCCTGCTCCTCTCGCTCTACCTTCTTGCTGCCGCCCCTGCCGATTGTTATGAGTGGGACTATAAGGGATTGTTGTCTTACATGCGCATAATTACAAGGCTCGACCCTTACAACAAAGGCCCTTTTTTCTTTGCCGTATATTTTATGAGTTATAGGACGGATTCCGATGGACGATTGATTTTCAATTATTTAGAGGAAGCGCAGGATAAATTCCCCGATGACTGGAAGCTTCCCTGGCAGGCGTCTTACGTGGCGAAAATAAGGTTTAAGGATGACGATCTCGCATATTACTTCGCCTCAAAAGCTGCACATGCGCCTTATGCCCCTCCTATCGTAAAGATACTGCCTGCAATTCTGAAACGGAATCTCGGAGATAAGGAATCAGCTCTTGCTTATTTGACTACCTTACGAGAACATTCAACGGACCCCAAAGAGATAGAGGCAATAGACGAAGAACTTCAAAGGTTAAGCTCAGGAATCCTCCCCAAATAAGCTGAGGCGCATTGTACACGTCCCGCCGTTTATCCGCACCTGTGAAAAGCTCTGGACATCCGATGAAAAGTATGAGCATAAATAGCTTTAGAATGCTTCTTTTTATTACTGTAGCGAAGATTCTAAGTAGGATCATTTAAACCCAAATAGGAGGCCAAGACCATGTTGGAAGGTCTTTTTCAGCCAATGCATCTTCTGGTGATATTGGTGATTGTTCTGATTATCTTCGGGCCAGGTAAACTTCCTGAGCTGGGAAACTCCATCGGCAAGGCCATAAAAGGTTTCAAGAAGGCGATGGCGGAGCCGGACGAGAAGCCGGGCGATGCGGGAGAAGGTAAGAAGATAGAAGATAAGAAGGAATGAACAAAATAACCGGATCCCCTTGATGAACGGACGTCTTGCCTTCAGAATCTTAATCCTTCTCGTATTTATTATTCTATCGACCTATCTCTTTATCCACTATGACCTGTATATATACTTCGCCAGTCAGCGCAGAGCTATCGCGTTCATTAACTCTTTTCATCCGTATGATGAACTTGTCTTCATAGCCCTTCAGATCCTGCAAGTGGTAGCAGCCCCGATACCCGGCGAAGTCACTGGTCTTATCGGCGGGTATATTTACGGCGCTTCCCTGGGTACGGTTTATTCCACCATTGGTCTTACTATCGGCTCCTGGATCGCCTTTGCGCTTGCCAGGTTCTTTGGTCTGCCCCTTGTGGAAAAGGTCGTAAAGCCTGCGATTATTGAAAAGTACGATTACTTTCTGGAACACCGCGGTCTCTTCGTTTCTTTCCTTTTGTTTCTTATACCCGGTTTTCCGAAAGACTATCTCTGCTACATAATGGGTGCGAGCCACATGAAGACGTGGCATTTCCTGGGCATTTCAACTGTGGGGCGCTTGCTCGGGACCATCTTGCTCTCCGTGAGCGGCAGTTGCGCCCGCAACAATCAATACAGAGAACTCCTGTTCATTGCCGGTGTCAGCTGCCTTCTGCTCGTCATTGCCTATTTCTACCGGGATAAATTGATAGATTCGCTGAAAAGAAGACATGTAATATCAGAAACACCCGAGAAACCGGACGATAATCAGAACCAGTAAAAAAATCAGAAAAGACCAAAGAAACTTAGTCACCAGTCAAGGAAATATCCTTAATACTTGACACACAGTCTTTCTTCCCCTATCCTCACGACGATCGCAAGTTCATCCCAATAAAGACAAGGAGGCATCATGGGCGGACACAAGAAAATCGAGCGTAAAAAGGAACTTGACCGCAGACGGCGAAGACGAAAGAAAAGTCTGAAGCTTAGAGCAAAAGAGCAGGCGCGGTCGAAACCCGCTCCTAAAGCAAAGTAAAAGTCGCAAAATGAAATTGTCCAGGAAACGCATTGGCCTTGCGCTTGGAGGTGGGGGAGCCCGGGGCGGTAGAACCTGTAAGGGAAGGAGAAAGACTTCTGTCTGACGGTGGCATGATCAGCATGATACCCGTTAAAATTGCGAGGAAAGAAGGGGCCGACATTGTAATAGCCGTGGCCCTGGACCGTAACATGCACATCTACGAAGAATTAAAGACAGTAAAAGATATAGTCGATAGAGCTTCTGAGATAACATCCGCTAAATTGGAAAAGTATGAGTTGATGGATGCGGATATTGTTAAAGACCGTTCGTAAAACAGGTACATTGGGCAGATTTTTCTCAGGCGACGGATCTGGCAAAGGAAGGCGAAAAAGCAGCTTTAGCAATACTTTCCCGTATCCAAACGATGAGGTCATCTTTTAAGACGTGGATCGACTTGATCAAGACTTTAGGAGGTCGCAGGCAATATGAAGATTAGCATTAGGACCGACTGCTCTGGTTGCTTTTGTTCAGAGATACGCAGTCTTCCCTCCACAGGCATGAAAGTTCCTGACAATATTCCACCCTGACCGTGCCGAAGCATTCGATATTATTTTCCGCCCTCTGAATTGCCAGGATCACATCATTCTTCTTCATCTGATACGTATTGATCCCCATGTTTTTAGCTATTTTTTGGATTTTGCTGTACTTCACCTCTATTTACCTCCTCTCATTACCGCAAGCGATACAACTTGAGAATCCACTCTGTAATTTTGGTGCATTAACTTCTAACCGTGAATCTCATGGTACCGCAACAACAATGATATGATAAACCGAGGACCAGGTCAGAGGCTTGGCGATGGTCTTGCCTCCCAACCGGGCCGCCAAACGCTGCCCTTCCGTCTTATAGTCTGAAGCAAAATAGATCGTATTTACCTCATAATCCGTCCTAGTTGCTGTTCCTATGTCTTCAACTTTGTAACCCATCGCGATAAGTCTCTTTGACATTTGTCTCGCAGTAGGTAATTTGCCATTTCCACTTAAGACCTTGACCTTAAGATTTTTGAGGATTGTCTCTTTTTCTTCCACAGCCTGTTTTTCATCGGCTGATTTCTTCATTTCATCTCTTTTGGAGATATCGACTTCCTTGACCTGTTCTTTTTTGCCCGTCTCGGAGACAGCGGCCTCTTTCTCTTTGGAGGTGCCCGTCTCGCCTGCCACGGAACTATCCTTCCTGGCAGCTTCCGCCTCTTTCATCTTTTGCATCTCTGACTTCAACAAAGTCAGTTCCTTATTTAGAGCTGACATCTGCTCGTTGAGCTGGGCTATGGATGCCTTGGACCTTTGCAATTCCTCCGTTGATTTTTTATCGGGATAATTTAGTGCTGTGCAGCCTGAAGTCGCCAAACAAAATACCAGGGTGAAAATACATAACGTTCTCATATACATTATTCACCCCCCTTATGTAATATTGGGGCATTGATAGTGTTCAAAACCGTAACCTGCTGCACCCAGAAGGGCAATTCGGGGATTAAGAATGACGAAGACCGGTATTTGTGAAACCAGGTCAGACATGCGTCCTTTGTAGCGGAAGGATTTCATAAACCGTCCATTTTTCAGAAATGGCAGTATGCGGCGAGGAATACCTCCCCCTAAATAAACACCGTTCGTGGCCATCACTTTGAGGGCCATGTTACCTGCTTCTGCTCCCAGGATGGAAACAAAAAGGTTAAGAGTCATCACACAGAGATCACAGCGATAAACGCGACCTAAAGCGCACTCTATGATGACCGGTACAGGGTCATTTTCCCCCGCTACCCTCTCAGACAGCCAGGATGGTTCCTCAGCATAGCACTTCTCACGCAGAAAACAATATATATTTAATATTCCCGGTCCTGAACAAACGCTTTCATAACTGACATGGCCGAGTTTCTCCTGAAGGTAAATCAACAGTTCCCTCTCCAGATCATCGCTGGGAGCAAAATCCACATGGCCTCCCTCTGAGGGGCGCCCGCGGTATTGTGTTCCGTCCCACGTCAGAAATGCCTCGCCAAGACCGGTGCCCGGGGCAACGACAGCCGCACTTCCTTCGGAAACGGGCCTGCCTTCGTTCAGGGTATGGAGATCCGACGGCTCCAGAAGGGGCACCGCGTAAGCAATGGCCTCAAGATCATTCAGCAGTCTGACGAATGGCAGGTTCAGTTCCTTGCCGAGTTTCTTTTCATCGATGATCCAAGGCAGGTTGGTAATCTTGGCGGCGCCTTTCATGACCGGGCCCGCTACACCAAAGCAGGCCGCATCCGTTGAAATATTAACGCCTTTGAGAAATTCTCGCACGATGGTTATGAAATCAGGAAACTGTCCGCTCCGAAAGTCCGCCGCTACCAGAGGCGAACGTACACCTTTCTCTCGCGAAAAGACTCCGAGGCGAGTATTCGTTCCACCAATGTCGCCTGCAAGTAATATTGCCATTTCCTTTATCACACAAATTTTTTGAGGGGTATCACATAACAGCCGTTTCAATGTTGTTGTTCAGGTGACTTCACTTTCAAGCCATTCCAGATAGTCACGGCTCCCTGCGACAATTGGCATAGCGATGATTTCCGGCACTTCATAAGGATGAACAGATTTGATGGCTTTTTCAATTTCTTTGTAAAGAACCTCTTTGCTTTTTATCCAGCATTGCCACTCTTGGGCTCTTTCGATGTTCCCCTTCCATCGGTAGAGACTGGTTATGGGCCCCGCTATCTGCACACAGGCTGCGAGCCTCTTCTCAACCAGGCACGTGGCAATTCTTTCTGCGTCTTCTTTCTTGTCTGTCGTTGTCACCACTTGAATGTAGGATTCCATTTCATCCACCTCTGATCCTTGCATCATGTATTCTGTGTGGCGCATTCATACATCATGATTGCCGCTGCCTGAGGCAGACTAAGGGAATCCGCTCTTCCCGCACCGGGGATGTGCCACAGCTCATCAGCCAAACGGATCAAGGCTTCCGGCAATCCGTGACTTTCACTGCCCAAGAGGAGGGCCGTTCTTTGTTTACACGCATGCGGCATTATACCCTTTTTTATGTGAGAGCCCACGAGAAAAAAATGTTCTTTGATTATCGGCAGGGTTTCAGCAAAATTGACATCCTGTATCATTCTCATATGGAAAAGAGTTCCCATGGCGGATCGTACGACTTTGGGATTTGTAAAATCTGCGGAACCGGTGCTGAATATTATTGTTTCTATACCGAACCAGTGTGCGGCTCGTACCACGGCGCCCAGATTGTTGGGATTGCCTATCCGATACAGCAGGAGAATATGACCCGAACCGTGCGCCAGCAGTGCGTCGATGTCGGCGCGCGCAGGCATGGCTACGACCGCCATGATACCCTCTGGTTCTTTATCCTGACTTAATGTATCCCATTCTCTTTCCGATAGTCCGTAAACGTCAATTCCTTGCGGAATGGTGGAAAGAAAAGCATGCCAATCTGAGCTTTTTTTCTCCATCACCAGAATTGCTCCGGTTTTCCATTTACTGTTGAGCAATCCCTGGACGACTTTATAGCCTTCAGCAAGAAAAAGTCCTTCCTGATGGCGATACTTGGCCTGGTATAGTTTCTTCCATAATTTTAATTGTGATCTCAGAGGACTGCGCAAAGTAATTTCGTGTGCCATTAGCGAGAGCTCCGTCAACAGTTATCCTATTACGCCGGTCTTAAAGGTGCCCCTGTCTTTCGTTTCCATCCGAAAAAATAGACACAGCCTCCGGCAAGCATCATCAGGATACAGAGCATCTGTCCCATGCTCAAGATTCCCCCGAAGAGCCCCAGTTGCGAATCCGGCTCGCGGAAAAACTCGATGATAAAGCGAACCAACCCATAACCGAAAAGATAGAGGGCAAAGATGAAGCCATCAAAGGGACTTTTCTTTCTGATACTCCAGAGGACGATGAAGAGAAAGACCCCCTCGAAAAGCGCCTCGTAGAGCTGGGAAGGGTGACGCAGCTGATGGGTGAAATCCAGCGGGAAATACATGCCCCACGGCATGGCGGTAATCCTGCCGTAAAGCTCGCCATTAATGAAATTACCGATTCTTCCAAAGGTATATCCAAGAGGGATGGCAGGGCAAAATAGGTCAGCAAACTTCCAGAAGTCTATCTTATGTTTATGGCAAAAAATAACCGACGATATAAGCACGCCGATGGCGCCCCCGTGGTAGGACATGCCGCTGATACCAACGTACTGCATACCGTGAGCGAAATCGAAAGGGAGGATAATCTCAAGGGGATATTTTACGTAATGGGCAAAATTGTAAAAAAGGACATAACCGAACCTTGCGCCGACTATGAGCCCCGTGACGGCCCAGACAAAAAAGTCCTGAATTATTTCTGCTGAATACCTATAATCCTCACGTTTTATCCGGTAAGAGACGAGGATATAGGTCAACAGAAAAGCGATTATATACATGAGGCTGTAATAGCGAATCTGAAAGGAACCGATCTCAAAGATAATCGGACTCATGCGCTCGGGAAGATGCTGCCAGCTAATAGGATTCACCTTTCAACTCCTCGACATAGTGCTGCGCGGAAGCTGCCGCCGTTGCTCCATCTCCACATGCCGTGACTACCTGACGAAGACGTTTTCTTATACAGTCACCTCCGGCAAATATACCCTTCGCCGAAGTCTGCATCTCTCTGTCTGCAACAATATATCCGCCATCGTCGAGATCTACGATGCCGCGAACCATATCCGTCTTTGGAGTCAGGCCGATGAATATAAACACCCCCTGGGCGGGTATCTCCCTACCAATATCAGGTGACTTAACGTCTCTGATCTTTACCTTTTCGACAACATTTCCTCCTGATATTTCCTCAACCACAGAATTCCAGGCGAATTCTATTTTGCTGTTGGCAATGGCCCTCTTCTCAAGCGCCTTTGTCGCCCGCAGTCTGTTGCGGCGATGAACGATGGTGACCTTCTTCACAAACTTCGTCAGAAAGACAGCTTCCTGAACGGCAGCGTCTCCACCTCCTACGACCACAACATCCCTGTTCTTGTAAATGGGACCGTCGCAGGTTGCACAGTACGAGACCCCTTTGCCTACAAAAACATCTTCCCCCCGGACTCCCAGCTTTCGCCAGTACGCCCCCGTTGCTACAATAACGGCAAGCGCCTCATAGTCTCTGTGTGCTGATGTTACCTTCCATCCTTCCGTATTTCCCCAGTGGGTCTTTGCAATGCCAATGACGTCCTCTGATGCTATCTCCAGCCCGAATTGGAGAGCCTGTTTCTTAAATCGCTCAACAAGTTCAAAGCCGCTGATACCTTCGGGCATGCCCGGATAGTTCTCTATTATATCCGTAACGGTTATCTGGCTTATGGAAGAGGCGCCTTCTATCAGCAGAGTTCTGAGACTGGCCCTCGATGCATAAATGCCCGCCGTCAAACCGGCGGGTCCTCCGCCAATAATTACAATATCATATACATTATCCGGAATAGTCGCTTTATCCAAAGATTATCACCCCATTCATATTTTGATTATATATCATGCGCGGAGTCCATAAATAAAGCAACTCGACAGTGCCATATTGTATGGCGGCATATCGCAGCATCTTTATTATTAAATATAGAAAACCTCATCTTGTAAAGTTCGAATGCAGTGCCAATTTGCATCATATTGTTTTGGATTGGGACAACTATTCTTTTTTGTTTTTTTCCATGTAGCTTCTCAATGCTTTTTGGAACAGAAGAGCCGCCAGAAGAGCACAGTGGTCATGGTCGTAAGGCAGACCTCCCAGATGTTCCGAAATCGAACTCCTGTTTATCTTGAGACATTCACGGATTGTTTTTCCCTTGGACATCTCCGCCGCTGCATTGCAGGCAGCAATCGTAAATATGCACCCCTCGGCAATGAATCTTGACTCTTCAACTTTCCCGTGTATTACGCGAAGAAACATCTTAATGTCCTTACCGCATTCGTCGGACTTTTCCGCATAGCCATCAGGACTATCTATGGCACCATAATTTTCAGGATTCGTTCCATAATCAAATACTTTTTCCGGGTAGAGTTCCCTGGCCTTCTCGCGCAGGATGGCTGCCATATTTTCTATAATTTTGCTTTCATTCTCCATCTGTCAGACAAAACCTCTCAAATCAAAGCTGGACTCTTTTTTTATTTAATCGGTTTTTGCGCATATTACAATAATAAATTTGTTGGCTTTGCAAAAGGTCGCCGCATGTTATGCAGCGTATGCTTGCATGAGCATCAGGTATACGAGAGAAATTTAAGACCAATATCAGAAAATAGTTGACATCGGTCTTTTGAAATGGTACAACCACCAAACTTTAATGTAGTCCACCATTATTGACAATGTAAGTTGCCAATATCTCTTCTAACGCACGATCTAAATCAAGTTACGAACTTTTTTATGATGATGCTGCAATCACAACTCAAAAAGAAAAAAATCCCCATAAATATCTATAGTTTATTTGTTAAAAAAGCATTTGGTCTCTATGGGAGGTGACAGTTAAGTAAATTGTGGTCGGCGTATCCGACATGAAACATAGCGGTCAATACATCACTTTCAAAAAAAGAGACAGAAAGCACGACTTACGGAATAATAAGATTGGAGCCGGGGAAGATCTCAAACGGAGGCAGAAGAAATGTTAGGTCCGGTTAGGTCAAAAATTAAATCCGTGTCCAAGCTGAAATACGATGAAAAGCCTTTTGAGCACTGGGGTCTGACCTCCAACGAGGTAAGGAAGATAACAGAAAAGAAAGACCACGGCCTCTATGACAAGAGAATGACGGTAAAGGAAGCGGTGGCCAAATTTGTCAAAGACGGCATAAACCTCGGAGTCGGCGGTTTTGTGAATACGAGGGTGCCGGCTGCAATCATTCATGAAATTATCAGAAAAGGAGTAAAAAACCTTACCCTCTCTTTCCAGTCAAACTCGATCTGCCTGGAATGGCTTGCCGGAGCCATGATCATTGCTCCAGAAAAAGTATCCATAAAGCGTGTAGAGTTAGCCTGGTGGGGTTACGAACTCATTGGAATAGCCCCCCTGTGGAGATATCTGGTTACTAATAGACTCGTGGAAACTGACGACTATACCAATTATGGCATGTCAGTAAGATTCAAGGCGGGGGCCATGGGTATTCCCTTCATCCCCGTGCGGGACCACGGTGGATCAGACATGGAACTGGTAAACAGGGGAAAGATGATCGTGTGTCCCTTTACAGGACAGAATATTTATCTCCTCCCGGCCTGTAACCCCGATGTAGGCATCGTACATACTACTGCGGCAGATATGTACGGGAACGCGAGAATCTTCGGGGCCCTATGCACGTGTCCGGAAATTGCAACGGCGTCAGCGTACACCATCATGACGACCGATAAGGTCATTCCCACTGAAACAATCAGAAAGTATCCGAACCTGACGGAAATCCCCTACGTTTGTGTGGACGCGGTTGTCGAACAGCCTTTCGGATGCTACCCCGGCGCCTGCTACGGCTACTACTGGTTTGATATGGATCATCTCAGGATGTACAGAGGAATCTGTGATGAATTCAGGAAGACTGGAAATAAAGACGGTCTGAAGAAGTATTTCAATGACTATATCTTTGGCTGTGAGACATTTGATGATTTTCTGGAGAAGACGGCTGGTTACAAGAAGCTTCGATATCTGAAGGAAATGGACGGCGGTCAGCCTATCTATACACTGTAATGAGACGGCAGAATGTCAAGAAGAGGTAAATAATATGCCAGAATACAGCGCTTTTGAAATGATTGCTTTTACAGGATCAAGACAATTGGAAGATAGGAAGATCGTCTTTGTAGGCACAGGGCTCCCCATCATTGCTGCCATGCATGCGCAGCTTACCCATGCCCCCAATCTTTATATGATTTATGAAGCCGGCTCCCTGGCTCCCATCCTGGAGATCGGAATGCCCCTCTCCGTGGGTGATACCAGGGCGGGACGCAAAGCGTGTTTCTTGAAGGGCCTCTGCGCAGTTTTTGAACTGACGCAGAGAGGCTTTGCCGACTACGCCTTCATCGGAGGCGCTCAGATCGATATGTACGGAAATATCAGTTCCACGATCGAAGGAAGTTACTACAACAAGCCCGACATCCGGTTTCCAGGGAGCGGCGGCGCCGGAGCTATGGCGGCCAACTGCGGAAAGACCATTGCCATCATGGCTCTGGAAAAGAGAAGGTTCTCCAAACAGGTGGATTTTATCACGAGCATCGGATATGGTGATGGTTCTCCCGACTATAGGGAAAAAGCGGGCGTTATGGGTTCCGGCCCATACAGAGTCATCACGCAGCAGGCTCTGTTCGGATTCGACGAGAAGACCAGAAGAATGAAGCTTCTGGAAGTCAGACCGGGATTTACGGCGCAGCAGATTCAGGATATGATCGAATTCGAATTGATCATTCCTGCCAAAGTGCCGGAAATGGCAGAACCGACAGAAGAGGACTTACATCTGCTCCGGGATGTAATTGACGCGGAAGGCTACTTCTTAAGGAGGGTTGTCAAGAAATAATTTATTTTTTAAAATCCGTAAGGAAAGGAGGGTAGGAGAGGACATTTAAAAATAGGGCATTTTTTATAAACGGTGAAAGAAATCATTGCGAAACGAAGTGGCAAACTGCAAAAATAACCCATCGTTTGCGATGACAAAAAATCGGAACTCATTATTATCTAACATTTTTTATTAATGTTCTTATTTGTTGAAAGGAGGGTTTAGATAATGGCGGAAGAAGTAAAAGCTACTCAGCCGAGATGGGTACCTCTTTTATTAGGATTATTGAGTAGTACGACGTGCGGTGCCCTTTTGTATGCGTGGAGCGTGTTCATTAAACCGTTAAATGCGGAATTCGGGTGGTCCCGTGCGGAGATCGCCATGGCCTTTGCGATCTGCTGTCTGGTTTTCGGATTGATGACGTTTCCCGCGGGGCGTATAAGCGACAAGTACGGTCCGAGGCCGGTAGTTATGGTGGGCGGTATCATTTTAGGTATCGGATTTGTTCTGTCCGGATTTATTCAGACGAAGCTTCAGCTATACATCACGTATGGTCTTATTTCCGGTTTTGGAGGTGGGATTATCTACCTGCCGCCGAT
>PLLV01000191.1:12649-25362 GCA_003142295.1 Syntrophaceae bacterium | reverse complement strand
CAGTTTTCAATGCCTATTGACATTCATCCAGTATTCAAGAAAAAGTTTAGAAGATCGTGTGTACACATTTGAAAGTTGTGTTGCCCGAGCTCGACCTTGTTTATCGCTTACAGCAACGAAGATGCCTCACGAAAATTAATTCTTGAAAATCGATCAGTAGTGGAAATTTTTGTTTCTTCATCTCCCATAAGCTTCGTCATGGGGACCAAGAGCGATGAACTTGATTGTGTCATCAGAGGTATCTTTGCAGTTCCCACATAGAACTATCTCATCATCCCGCTTTTTTCTGCATATATTGCAGTAAAGGTAAATTATAAGAAATCTTTTTTTCACAGGACAGCTATAGAATCCCCTGAAGTTGCCTTTCAAAGGCTCGCCCATGGCAATGGGATTCGCGATGATCATGTCAACTTTTTTCTTGATGTCCTTCTTTATTGACGCGTACTTCTCAAGAGAGTCAACAAATGCATGACTAAAAAAAGTCTCCATCAGAAGACCTCTTTATATCTATGCCACTTGACTTTACCGGATCTGATCTGTGATATCGTTTCCATGAGGCTATCCCTGAAATCAGGATCTGCAAGTATTATATCAGTTGGATCCTTGATCTTTGTGCGCTTTAGATTTAGGATAAATTGCGTGAATACGTCGGAAACGCTGGTCCTCTGCTCTTCAGCATAACTCTTGATGTATTCGACGAGATCCTGATCCATGGTAATATTGATTTTACTTTTCGGCATAACATTACCCCCTCTTTTCTTGTGTACGCATATTATACGCTCGCCATGCGTCTATGTCAATAAGACTTTTTCATTACGAATCTTCTTGCAAAATACGAATTCCTCGATAGGGTAGGGGGCGATGGTAGTATAAAAACCCGCTTGTATGCTACAGGACAGGCGGGTTCGATTCCCTCCGTCTCCTTCTCTCTTTAGTCCCCGAATAGTCACCGTTTTGATTATTAAAGTAAATTCTTTAGTAGATTTGATAGTTTAACGGTGATGTTGGAGGTTCAAATCCTCCCGCCCCGACCAGCAGATTCAAGGGGTTATGAGAAAGCCATAACCTCTTTTCTTTTTTTGCTTCATTATTGCACATGCAGGGTGGCAATTGTTTTTGTGCTGTCTCAGGTCATGCCGAGATATTTTCGGAGGTATGATTGATAGTCAGGTTCTATATTTGCACCTATAGAAGCGGCAGAAAGTTGCCGCGAACGGACGTGTCCATTCAACAATCACGAATTGTCGAACGGTTCCAGTGGAGGGTCTGCTAACCTCGGTCTGATCGGAATTACTCAATATGAGAATAATTCGTCTTTGTCCATATACCCCAGCGAATAAGGCTCGAAAGTGTAGTCGCGTTCTGCAATCTGCTCGCAAGATGGACAAAATTTTCTCGCTGGAATATTTCCAGTCCAGAAGATCATCTTTTTATGTTTTGCAGTGCACCTGGGGCATATACATGGCGTTAATTGTTGTTTATTCGGTATCCAATTATTATTCTTTCTGCTTGTACCCATTTCCCTGTATTCCTTTCTCACGTAATGCAGCGTTTGCGGTCATGATGCTTCACAGTCTATTAAGGGATGTAAAATTTAGACTGCCCTCTTCAATGCAGTAATCTCTAAGAACTGAAATGGAATCAGCTAATTTCGTATCAGCTCCTATAGGAACAAGTCAAAACCCTTTCTTTATAATTTTTTGTACGTATATCTATAGGTAAAAACATACATTGCTATTTCTCTCACTTGCAGAGTCCAATCGGAGTGTTTGATGTCTCCGTCCGAGGCAAAGCCGTGATGCTGACGGAAAAGTCCCATATCTGATATTTATGTAAGATGGATGACGACTACAAACTTAGGAGAAACAATTCCTCGTTACGTGAGGATTTTACTCCGGTTCACACGGCTGATGAATGCCGTCAGGCATTATCACAATTTGCATTTTGGCGATCCACATGATAGAAATCCGAGTCATAAGTGACATGTGTCTGCTGCGAGGTAGGTTTTTGAAATGATAAGATAGTAAACTATTTTATACCTTGATGAACCCTTCGTCTCCATCCAAATACGGCTACTATGCCCTGTCATTGCTCCTGGCGGTCAACCTATTAAATTACGCCGACAGGCAGATCATATATGCCGTATTTCCACTTATCAAAGATGCCTTCGCACTGACTGATACGTCGCTCGGCTTTCTGGGCAGCGCCTTCATGGTTTGTTACATGTTATCGGCTCCGGCGCTCGGCTGGCTGGGCGACCGCACGAGCCGCGTGAAACTTGCTTCTGCCGGTTTGGCTGTCTGGAGCGTCGCTACCTCACTTTCAGGTCTTACTGCCCGCTACCATTCTCTTCTTTTGGCCCGAGTATCTGTGGGGATTGGAGAAGCGAGCTTTGGCACGGTATCTCCGGGACTCCTCTCCGACTATTTTCCGAAAGAAAAGCGAGGGCGCATACTCTCCTGTTTTTATCTTGCAATTCCTGTCGGCAGCGCCTTTGGCTATCTCTTAGGTGGAATTCTGGGAGAGAAGTTTGGCTGGCAGGCGGCATTCCTTATTGTCGGGCTGCCCGGTGTGCTCTTGGCTATTCCCGTGTGGTTCCTTCACGAACCCGAACGGGGCGCTACTGAAGAGACAGTCCCTGCGGTCACAATCCCGAGACGGACGGACTACGCGTCTCTTTTTTCCAATCGTCCTTATATCATCAATACCATGGCCATGACTGCCATGACCTTTGCAATGGGAGGTTTGGCGCAGTGGGTTCCCACTTTTCTTTATCGTATTCACAAGCTCGATTTGACCGCAGCGAATACTTATTTCGGCAGCATTACGGTACTTGCAGGTATCGCGGGCACGCTTGTCGGCGGTTGGCTGGGCGACTACTTGCAGGGGAAGATGAACAGGGGGTACCTTCTGGTATCCGGTTGGGGCTTTGTGATCGGAGCGCCATTGGCAGTCTATGCCCTTGCCACTCCTTCAGTTACTACTTGTCTTGTGGCGATGTTTTTTGCAGAATTTTTCTTGTTCCTAAATACGGGTCCACTCAATACTGTAATAGTCAATGTAACGGCTCCAGCTATTCGCGCACGGGCTTTTGCAGTTAATATCTTTATTATACATGCCCTGGGAGATGCCATTTCGCCTGCCATGCTGGGGTGGCTGTCAGACCTCTGGGGGCTCAGGAATGCCCTTCTCATAACCCCCGTAGCATTCGTTGTGGCGTCTTTCTTCTGTTTTCTTTGTGGCCGTTTTATCGGAGAGGACGCTGGTCAATTGCAGTGCAGGTGATTACTGCTGGTGCTTTTTCATTATATCGTGAAGGACTTTCTCCACGGTTTCCCTTATCACATGCAGGCGTTCCTCCGTTAAGGCCTCAAATCGGAGGACTAATACAGGCTGGGTATTGGATGAACGTAAAAGGCCCCATCCATCTCCGAAAGGAATGCGCACGCCATCAACGTCGATGATCTTGTGGGTTTTCCTGAAGTGCTCTTTGACCTCATGAACCACCTTAAATTTTACGCGGTCAGGGCAGTCTACCCTGATCTCGGGGGTAGTGAAAGTCCGGGGAACGTCGGCAAGGATTTCGCTGATTCTTTTTCGTGTCGTAGATAGGATCTCCAGCAGTCTAAGAGAGGCATAGATGGCGTCGTCATATCCGAAATATCTATCGGCAAAGAACAGGTGGCCGCTCATTTCACCGGCGAGGGGGGCTTTTTCTTCCTTCATTTTGCTCTTAATCAAGGAGTGACCGGCCTTCCACATGATTGGTCTGCCGCCATGCTTTTCAATGTCATCATAGAGCTTTTGCGAGCACTTAACTTCACCTATGATGGCTGCGCCGGGTGATTTCCTGAGGATAAATCTGGAAAAAAGCAAAAGAAGCTCATCCCCGCAGAGGACATCGCCTTTGTCTGTCACTACACCTATCCTATCGGCATCGCCATCGTAAGCTATGCCAATGTCCGCCTTCTTCTCTTTCACCAGTGAGATCAGTTCGCTCAGATTTTCAAGAATCGTGGGATCGGGAAAATGGTTAGGGAAGCGGCCATCGGGATCGCAGTAAATATCCGTCACATTACAGCCAAAGCGTCTAAATAGGGGGAGGGCAAAGAGTCCGGCTACGCCGTTTCCACCATCCACGACGATATTCAACCCTTTTTTTATCTTAACATTCGCGAATAAATGATCTTCATAGTGTTTTGAAATAGCAGCAATGCGAGAGGTTCCGTTTCCGGATATGTACTTCCCACGCTCCATTAATTCTCTCACTTTTTGGATATCCTGGCCATAGATAGTATCAGGTCCCACACATATCTTGAAACCGTTAAACTCAGGCGGATTGTGGCTTCCCGTAATCATCACGCCTCCATCGGCATTAAAATGCCGTATGGCAAAGTAAAGCACGGGGGTAGCGCACAGCCCGACATCGATGATATCAATTCCCGTTGAATTGATCCCTTTTCTTATGGCTTCATGGTAAGCGGGAGAGCTGAGACGGCAGTCCATGCCCAGAGTCATGGTCTTGACTCCGCGGGGAATTGAGTATGTTCCGATAGATCTTCCGAGGTCGTAGACGAAGTCCAAGTCCAAATCTTCGTCAACAATGCCCCGGACGTCATACTCTCTAAAAACCTCAGGATTGATCATAGTGGCGTTCCCTATGACCCTTGGAACTCCTGCAGGTTAACATGTTTCTTGATCATTTGTTCGAGGAGAAGTATCTTGTCTGTGTCATCTTTCTGAAGCAACGGTTCCATGAAATCTATCTGCTTTGCAATCTGATATGTATCCGTTGATACAAGAAGCAGAGGGATTTTGAGTTCCGATGCCTTTGAGATGAGCTCCGGAGTTGGCTCGATATTGCAGGTGAGTATGACGGCCGCGGTATCGCCCTCCAGAGCTGCGGCGATCATGTCATGGCGGTCACCGCTCGTTATGACGACTTTTTTCTCTTCATGAAATACAGGACTTTTTATTGCAGCACTGGCTGACATGGAGCCTATGATAATGCTCTTGACCGGGCGATTCAGAAAAGATTCGCCTGTAATGATTTTTGCGAACAGACGATCGGCCAGAAAATTAACTGTAAATCGCGGCAGCTCCTCATAATAAGGGATTATCCCGAGCACATTGATATTTAACAATTTTATCTTGGGAAGGTGGATATTTACGAAATCCTCCAGGTTGGGCACCTTGTTAATGATAACTCCCTTGAAGTTGACTCCGCCTAAATTAATATGGTTTTTTAAGAAGACGATATCGTCGATAATAGTATCGTCCTTTCCACTGACCACGATCATGAGTTCCGCGCTCAATGATTTCGCGATGGATAGGGCATCGAGGTAAACAGAGACCCCGTATGAGAGTTCTTTTCCGCCTTCGACAAACAGGATATCACTATCCTTGCCGGTACTTTCCTGCAGCTCACGGACTTTTTGCGTGATGGTTTCCTTATCGAATATATATAATAGCCTGGAGTGATCAAACCCAATACTCATCTCCGCAGGGTCTTCTCCCAGAGAGAAGATGTCATTGATGAGTGCGGAATCGTAATCCCACAGTCTTTTTTTACGATAAAACAGCCTGTCTCCGAAGGGTTTAATATAGCCGATTTTCTTATGCAGCGCCTTTGCCAAACCGATGATAATACTCGTCTTACCTGCATTGGGATGCATGGATGTTACTACCAGCCTGTACATTTGTCATACCTCGTAAAAATTTTATTAAGGACCAATTAGACTGAAGGCATTAAAATAATTAGAAACGTGCATCATCCTTCCTTCCGCATGCCAAGGGCAACCTTAGCGGTGCACATCCATTGTGCATATTGTTCACGCTCATGAGTTTATCCTGCTACTGACCGGGGACGTTCCTCCTAATTTATGCTTCTGACTTCGCAGTCCATCTTCCACCCATGGTTGGTTCGTCAAAGCACTTTTTACATTTCTCGTCCACTCTCAGGAATCTTGAAAGCCATTTTCAAATGATAAACGCCGGATTCAACTTGTCTTGTGATGTCAAATCCGCCCTGCGCGAAAACTTGAAGCATAGGTTTATTTTCAACGAGCACTTCGGCCGTAAAGCCCAGTAAGCCTTCCCTCTTTGCAAGATATGTCAGATAGGATAATAACTCTGTCCCGATTCCTCTTTTCTGATAATCATCTCTCACGGCAATGGCAACTTCGGCCGTGTGTGAGACTTCGTCTACTCCATACTGGCCCAGCCCCACGATAATTTCATTTTCCTGAGATCCAATAATCGCCAAAATGGAAATTTCCTTTGAGTAGTCAATAATAACGAAATCCTGTAAACGCTCATGCGGTATATCTTTCCGCCATGACATGAATCTGCGGTGAAGGCTTCTCTCGGAAAGGGCATAGAAAAAATCTTTCAGGAGTGGTTCGTCGGTAATTTTCATGGGTCTCAGAAAGATATGGAACTCTGTCTTCGTAGTTCTGTATGTTTCCAGGGCTTCCGGGTATCTGCCTCTCTCGCCTGGTATGTAAGCCTGATCCTGGTAAATCATTCCTCTCTTCTTTGCCTCTTCAATCAGCCAGGGCCGGAATTTTGGATGTGCAATTGAGATCAGTGCCATGGCTCGTTCTCGGATGTTTTTCCCATGGAGGTAGGCGATGCCGTGCTCAGTTACAACATAACGGACATCAGCCCGACTGAGTGTGACGCCTGCCGAGGGGCTCATAGTCGGCACGATTCTGGATATGGAGTCATCGGCCGCCGTTGATTTCATTGCCAGTATCGTTTTCCCGTTCTTTGCAAGCAGAGCTCCTCTCATGAAATCATGAAAACCACCTATGCCGCTGTAAAACATGCTGCCTATGGATTCTGACGTAGCCTGTCCGGTAAGGTCGATTTCAAGGGCGCTGTTGATAGCGACCATATTGTCATTTCGGGCGATAACCATGGGATTATTCGTGTAGTCAACAGTTCTGAAGACGATGGAGGGGTTGTCATGAATGTAATCGTAGGTTTCCTTCTTAGCCATGCAGAATGTGGCTACTGTTTTTCCGCGGTTCAAGGTCTTTTTTGAGTTGTCGATTACGCCAGCCTGGATTAAGCTTACGATACCTTCCGTCAGGAGCTCCGTATGGATGCCTAAATTCTTCTTATTGTAAAGATGTGCCATGATCGCATTAGGAATGCTTCCATATCCAACCTGAAGCGTGTCACCATCCTGAATAAGGCGTGAAACATAAATTCCTATCCGCTCTAACGACATTGTCTTCTCTTCGGAAAATGATCTCTGGATTTCGAGGATCGGCGCGTCATGGGGTATAATAAAATTCACATCTTTGATATTAATAAAACCGTCTCCATGGGCACGAGGCATGCAGGAGTTGACCTGGGCAATCACCAATGAGGCTTTTTCTGTTGCCGTCTTGACCACGTCCACGCTCACCCCGAGGCTAAGAAATCCATGCTCGTCGGGCAATGACGTCTGTATAAGGGCGATGTCTATCTGCACCATACCAGCCGTTATCAAAGCCGGGATATCTGAAAGTGATATAGGGGTATAGTCTGCTGCCCCCTTGTTCACAGGATCTCTTGTATTGTTGCCTATAAAAAAAGAATTGTGTCGAAAATTGCTCTTGAACTTTTCATCAGTGTAGGGAGCTATACCAAGGGAATAGATCTGTATGATCTCTGCATCAAAAAATGCCTTGGGGTGGGATTCCACATACTTCGTCATTGCGGCTATGAGATACTGCGGTTCACCGCAGCCCGATGTGACGAATATATGCTGACCACGTCGGATACGGCTGAATATCTCATCCTCACTGGCAAACTTTTCAGGATATACCTTTTTCCATGTTTCAAGACATTTTTGATTATCTGCCACAGTCATATAGGCCGAACCTTATTATTTTAAACTAAAGACGGACTCCCATAAAGAAATCTATCTTATAATGCTTGAAAATAATCGATAAGTCATGATTATGTCAAGAAAAGAATGCCGGAAAACTATAAATACATGAATTTTTGGTGCGACTTTTAATTGCAGACTGAACTTGAAGAGCTATTCTGACAGGCAAAGGAATGCTTAAGGCAGCACACCGATGAGATCTGCAGCTTTGTTGATAATGATATCCGCCCCCGCTTTTAGGAGTTCATCGGATGTTGAATATCCTGACAGGACACCTATTGTTAAGGTGCCTGCATCTTTACCGATTTTGATATCCATGGGATGATCTCCGACCATGGATGATAATTCCGGCGCAACGCCAAGCGATTGGAGGGCGACGAAAAGATGTTCGGGGTGGGGCTTGACATTACGGGTCATTTCTCTTGTTATAACGGAGTCGCAATAATTGAAGATATCAGGAAACACCATGGTAACGGCTGCTTGACAGTTTCTGGTTACAACTCCGGCCTTGATATTGCGTCTTTTCAACTCCGCGAGCATCTCTCTCGTCCCGCCTATGAGTTCGCCTTTCTTAGCTGCTTCAGTTTCGATATTCGAAATGAGTACGATTGCCTTCTCCACAAAGTATTCTTCTTTTCTTGGATGTTTTTCAGAAATCAATGCCTGAGCAGCCTTGATCATCTCCAGTACGTACAGATTACTCAGTCCATTCAAAGGTACGCCGTAGGCCCCTATAAGGTCGAGAACAGCCTGCCGCATTAGAGGGAAATCGATATTCAGTTTTGCCAGGGTGCCATCGAAGTCAAAAAAGACGGCACGGATCGAACTTGTCGTCTTCAATGGTCATACGTTTCCTTCAGATATTTTTCAAGACGCTTCATCCCTTCTTCGATGTTTTCAAGAGAGTTCGCATACGAGAAGCGTAAATAGCCCTCGCAGTTCTTGCCAAAGTCAATGCCCGGGGTAACGCCAACGCGGGCCTTTTCGAGAATCTCGAAGGCTGTTTTATATGAGTCCCGAGAAAAGGACTTTATATTTCCGAGTGCGTAGAAAGCACCGGTGGGTTCCACTTTTACACCAAGCCCCATCTCCCGCAGTCGCTTGATTAATAACTTTCTTCTTTCGTTGTAAATATTTCTCATGCGGATAACTTCGCCACCTGCTTCTCGCAAGGCAGCTACACCACCCCACTGGACGAAAGAATTGGCGGATATGAAAAGATTCTGCAGCAGCTTCTGCATGGCTCTGATATATTGTTTCGGCGCGATCAGATATCCGAGCCGCCATCCCGTCATTGCATACGCCTTGGAAAAGCCGTTGAATACGAAAGCATTGTCCGTAAACTCAAGGATACTGTGCTCTTTTTCTTCATAGACAAGACCATGATAGATTTCATCAGAGATTACCGGAACACCCAGTGATGCAATTTCTGCCATTCTTTCTTTGCGGAGGAGGTTCCCCGTCGGGTTGGAGGGTGAGTTTATCATAATGCCTGCAGTGCGCCCGGTCATCCGCTCTTTAATTGCCTCTGAAGTATATTGAAAACCATCGTCTTCATAAACGTTGACGGTAACAGGGATGCCTTCGAAGAACCTGATGAAGTTGGGATAACAGGAGTAGTGGGGGTCTGAAATGATGATCTCGTCACCGGCATTCAATATTGTAGCGAAGAGGACCAACATGGCGGGCGAGGTTCCTGAAGTTACCACAACTTGGTCAGGCGAGATTGACACGTTATATTTGTCCAAGTAATGATCACAAATTGCCTCTCGCAGTTCCAGCAGTCCGAGACTATGGGTGTAATGCGTTTCCCCGCTTCTCATAGCCTTGCAACATGCCTCTCTGATGCACTCCGGCGTATCAAAATCGGGTTCGCCAACTTCCAGATGAATGATGTCCTCTCCTCTCCGTTCCATCTCCTGGGCTTTTTCAAGGACATCCATGACAATAAAAGGAAGAATTTCTGATGCTCTCGTCGTTATCATAGAATCAAGATGGTAACCTCACTTATAAAATTGCTGCAAAATCCTGTCCGAACGATGGGCATATTTCCGATTGGATAGGGTCGTAAGTAACTACTTGATTATGCCTTGTCAATAGAAAAGAGTAAATCAGTCCTAATACTATCTTGGCTTACCTGTTAAGTATTCAGGTCCAAGGGTCCTGTTTATTACTCTCTTTGAATGCAGATCCGGAATATCTAAGTTAAGGATAATCTTCAAGAAATTCATGATGATGTAGAAGGTAGCCCCCCAGAGAATTTCTTCATTACCCTGATTGTCGTGAGTGATAAGACAGGGGAATTCCCGTGTATGCTCTCTATGCGTCTTTAACTCTTTTGAAGTCTCCACATTGTAAAGCCCGTAATTGCTTTCATCGAAGAAACTCATCAGAGGAATTTCTACGATGCCTTCCACCTCTGAACTGGGAGAAAAATGCCATTTCCTTTTTACAAAACCGACGAGGGGGAAAATTGTCCGCCTGAATAAGAGCAGGGAATAAGAGGGAAGGGGACCAAGAAAAAGGATATTCCAGGGGCTGAGTCCGGTCTCTTCCCATGACTCCCTCACGGCATTGGTCAGAAATAGGTTAATCATCCTGAAGGTCTCGTTATTCCTCAGCATGGCGTATTTCAGTGCATCAGCCCGCAAAATTGGAATAATTTTTCTTGAAATTAGCGGCGCCAACAGTGGATCCCAAAAACTGTGTAACAAGCCGCCGGGGCAGCTGAGGTCACCGGGTTGCGCAACCTTTGAGGAACGCTTAATGAGTTGGAAAATGAATTCACTTTTCTTACCGCTTGGTGCAGGGGCATCGCCGGTGTAATGCAGAAGCAGCAAGACACCTGCAGCGGAATGAACCTCTCTATCCCTTCTTGATGCTCGAATAAAATTCATCTTTTCTGTAAAGTCAATGGAACACCTGCCGAGCCTTTCTACGATGAGACGTAGAAGGTGATCCTTATCCGACAGGCATTCAGTATTCATAATCTTCATACCGCTTCTTCCGACTGACGAAAGATTTGTTCAATTTCCCTTTCATACCAACAGTAGTAGGGGGAAAAATCAAGAAATCCACAATGCCCGCCATACGCCTGAAGGGAAATATCGAGATATCTGCTTTCTCTTAAACCATGGATGTCATCAATTGTTACTATGGGGTCATCCTCAGAGGCAATGATTGTAACAGGCACAGAAAGATTGGCAAAGACATCACCCAGCAATGTATATTGATTGAAATATTCCCTGTAACTCTTGAAATCCGGATAGTAGAGCATAATTGCCTCGGTAAGGGCCATACATGTCTTCATTGTCAAGATGTCATGAAAATCATATCTATCAGGAAAAAGTAACTGCTTCTTTCTTAGCGAACCTTTCCATTTATTGAGAAAATAATATCTATAGATCGCGAGACTCGCATCGATTGATAATGTAGCCTTATATGGATCAAGTGCGGGGCTGATGGAGATGATGTGTTTAAGATTTTCTATTCTCGAGGATGACTGTTTCAGCGCTATGCGGAGTGCAAAATTTCCACCGAGGGAAAAGCCAATGACGTAATATGGTCTATTTTCGGACAAACGAGAGATGTTGTAAACGGCTTGAAATGTCTCTTCTATGAGAGCTCCATGAAAAAGACCTTCATTCAAGTGGTGGCTGTTGCCGTGATCTCTCAGATTAAGCCGAAATATATCATAACCTCTGTCGTACAGATGTTTCCCTGTGGAAAGGACGTATGTCGAGTCCGAACTCCCTTCCCATCCGTGTATCAACGTGACAAGGCCCCTGGCTCTTTCAAGGGATTGCAGCGAGTGATAGCCGAGCAGCCGTACGCGATTTCCTCCGTCAATGATCGTTTCCTTTGCACATTCGATCATAGGGTGTCGACCTCGACTTCGTATTCTTAAAGAGCCCAAAATTGTCTGTATGTGCGGGTTCTTGATCCACGGCCTGGGAGTAAATTTCTTTTTCATGAGAAATTTATTCATTATAGCATGATATTCGCGTACGGAACTCGCCGCTCCTGCGGTCTCTTTCAGTCAGTGCGGATAGACAAAAGCCTGGTTTAGTACCAGGCTTTCGTGTAATTCAAGTGGTGGCGGTGCAGGGAATCGAACCCCGGACACTACGGATATGAGCCGTATGCTCTAACCGTCTGAGCTACACCGCCAGAATCTAACTAAAATGCATAAAGTATCTTGCTTAATGAAACAGCGTGAAAGGTAATATCAATAACAAAAATTAATATAAAAAACTGACAATATTGTCAATCCCTGTCATGGATTCTGCTGAGGACTCATCTTATAGGAGACGATCACGCTTTGATTCGACATAGATGCGCCCACAGACAGTACGAGGGCGAGGACAATCTCCTTTTGCCCGTCATTATCTATGTCCTTTAATTGGTAATCCGCCACGTAGCCGCTGATCTTCCGTGTTCTCCAGTTCTCAACAAGACCGAGACCATCCCATTCAAGATCGTATATCTCACTTGATGTGAAAACTTTTACATTTTTAAGTATTCTTCCCACGGAGGACAGGTTTTTCACTATAATAATCTCTTTCTTGCCATCTTTAACGTCCGTCGTCAAAATTCTCGAATTAATGAAGGTAGTTCTATTTTCATCATCTGGAGAAAGATCATCATTTACGATAGCGGTGTTGCTTCCCCCATAGGCATCATCACTTTTGTAGATGCGTTCAGGAACTCTTCCAAGGCTCTTCAGGCTCATGAGGGATTTGTCTGTTTGTTCGTATATGTTAAGATAGTCATAATCATCAAGCGCTATTATCTTTTCACCTCCCCCGGTTCCCAGATTGTCTATCGTCAG
>PLLV01000191.1:0-12617 GCA_003142295.1 Syntrophaceae bacterium | reverse complement strand
AATTTTCCATCCCTGTATTCAAGGACAAAGGAATCAACCATATTTCGCGTCATGCTGGTGACAATGATTTCTTTAACGCCGTTTCTATTGATGTCAGCCACATCAACGGCAAGATAATTTTCGGATGATCTTCCCGGTATCTTTTGAAGCAGGACAAAGTCCTTCTCTTTCTTCTGGTATATCATGACGTTATGTGTATCGATAATGACGACTTTATTCAGACCGTCACCCGTGACATCACCAATATCCATGCCCCTGAATTCGGTCGGAAATTTTGGACTCATCCAGAAACCTTTTCTATCGAGGGGCCTGGCGGAGGTTATGAAGTCAGGGTTAATAACGGCAGTAAAGGTGCCTTTCTTGCTCTTTTTCATCCCCCCGATAATATCAGATTCACGGGAATCTTGCGGCGTCTGCTGCTGTGGCGTTTGCACCTGCGTGGACGCCAGCGGCGGGGCAAAAGACGGGGGAACCGTGCCGAGGATATGGTTGTCTATGTTGCGGGCAAAGTCATTGATCTTAACTATGACCTCATCCATGCCCTGGCTTTGAGTAAAGAGGCTTACCGTTGACTTGTTCGCAGCTATGTCGATAAGCTTCCCATCGATGCTTATACTGTTGCCAATCTTTGTGATGCTTCCATATACGACAAAATCGGCATTCATTTTTTTCCCGAGGCCGTAAATATCTTGAAGGGCCAGATCCTTCCCTTCCTTCCCTTTCATGGCTTGAAGGACGGAGTCTTTGCTGATGACCTCTATCTTGTCAGTGACAGCTATTCGGGAAGAAAGCATGTCCCAAATGCCCTGTTTGACATAGTCAATACTTTCCGCACTATGAACGGAAAAAGGCAGGACAGCCACGGTCTTTTCCCCTTTTGCTGCAAGCGAGCCGTATGCCATAATTAAAAGAACAAGACATACCGACAACCTTAGTTTATATTTCATAATTATATCTCCTATTTCATAAGCTTTGATTCTGTGAGCAAGCTTTAATGATTCATGCTTTCTAACATTTAAGTGTTGTAAATTCAAGATTCGTTTTTTGCCGTCAGTATTACATCACGTTTCTCATCCTTAACCACAAAAGACCTAGATATTCATGCATAGCATGCTCCGCCTTGGAAAGGCCCATGGAGGAGGGATAAAAATCTTCAGGAGACTTCATTTGTCTCTCTTTGACAAGGTGGTTGGTCGGGGCAGGGATGGGCTTAAGCCCCGCTTTCTCAAAAATGACCATGGACCTAGGCATGTGATACGCGGAGGTCACTAAAATGAAGCGGTCTTGATGAACAATAGACCGGATATTCCGTGCTTGTTCCTCCGTATCTCTGGAAACTTCTTCCAAGACAATGTCCCTCGCATCGACATTGAGAATTGCGGCAACCTTTGCAAAGGTTCCTGCCTCAGATGATGAGTTATAGACCGCGCCCCCGGAAAGGATAATTTTACTGCCCCTTATCAGTCTGTGAATGCGGACGCATTCCACAAGGCGAGTGAGGGATTCATTTGATATCTGGCTTGTGATGGGAATTCTTGGATCGGTCATATGGCCGCCACCCAGAAGGACAATCCACTTTACGGAATGGATGGAATCAGAAGAAGAGAGGCCGGCGGCGGCGCTCTCCATCATGAGTGGAGGATATTGCCGTTCAAGGGGGACGAGCAGCAGGTCGGAGAAAGACCCATAACCAAGAAGGGCAAGCATGATTACACCAGACGTTATGATCGCTTTTCCCGTTTTCTGTCTTCTCGTAAACCAAAGCAGAACTAGTCCGATCAGGAAAAGCGCAAGGATCAGTGTCACGGGTGAGAATAGGGGGGCGACGATTTTCTTAAACAGAAACATGTTTTTTCCTCTGCATAGTGATCTATTGCCGGCGTTATCAGATCATTTCCATATATCCCGGAGGAAAGGCGAAATGCTTGTCCCGGAATTGCTGATAAGATGAGAACAGCCATTTCTTAGATACAAAAGATCGTAGCGGTCAATAAATAAAAAAATCATTAGATCAATGATTGAGGTTATGCAATATTTTTTTCAGGCGTGAAATTTCCTTCCATCACGATTTCCGAAAGCTTCTTTCTTGGTGAAGGCATTTCTCTTTCTTGGAGGCTCTCCGGGAGATCCTCCTTTTTCCCCGGCTTCCCTATGGCAATCATGGCCTCCACCTGAAAGACATCGGGAATATTGAGAGTCCTCCTTGCTCCGTCATAATCAAAACCCTGCATGGCATGGACGACCAATGCCTTCAATGAACCTTGAAGTGCGAGATTTTCCAAGGCTGCACCGGTATCGTATGAATGAGTACGCGCAGGCTTTTCATTGTAGTCGAAGGTTGTCTTAGAGATAACTACGATCAATACGGCGGCATTCTTTGCCCAAATTTTATTTTGTTCTGTCAGAAGATCGAAAAATATGGGCCAGTAATCTGTGTTTCTTCGCGCATAAAGAAACCGCCACGGCTGGTTGTTATTTGATGAGGGGGCCCACCGGGCCGCCTCGAAAAGAGAGAATAGTACGTCTCGGCTGATCTCATCACCTGACATGCTTCGAGGCGACCACCGGTTCAAAAAAATCCGATCTATGTCGAAATCCGGTCTTCTAAAATCAGAAATATCCATTTTCACGCTCCTTGCGAAAATTCATGCATGAATTCAGCATATGTATTGTTAAGCTATACCCAGGCCTTCCACAGCGAAGGCATGGATCTGTGGAAAAGAACACGTTCATCACTTGGCCTTACTCCGCTCCGAAGGCAGGATCTTGCGTGATGATCCACCGCCGTGATGCTATTAAAGTCCATGATCTCTATGGTTAAATTTCACGGGATTTATTATACGTTATATGGCGCAATATAGACAGCTTTTTTGATTTCTTTTTCAGCCAATTTGTTCTATATTTCAAAAGTAATGCGACTAATTCAAGAAGAACAATAAAGATATCAGGAGGAGAAGATTGATCCCGAGATATTCGAGAGACAAGATGAACGCCGTATGGCGCCCTGAAAACAGATATCAGACATGGCTCGATATAGAGATATTGGCATGTGAAGCTATGGCTAAAAGAGGGGATATTCCCGAAAAGTCTCTCAAGAATATTAAGGACAGAGCCGGGTTTGACATAGCCAGAATTGAAGAGATAGAAAAGACGACTAAACATGACGTGATCGCTTTCCTGACTTCTTTAACGGAAAAGGTGGGGGAAGACGGCAGGTTTATTCATATGGGTCTTACCTCATCGGACGTCTTGGATACATCACTTGCCGTTCTTCTTAGAGAAGCATCACAGATACTCATCGATGATGTGAACCTGCTTTTGCCGGTCTTGAAGGGCAAAGCGACAGAGCACAGACATACGGTAATGATAGGGAGGTCTCACGGGATTCATGCTGAACCCATAACCTTCGGTCTGAAGATGGCTCTATGGTACCAGGAAATGGAGAGGAATTTGACGCGTCTGGTCCGGGCAAAAGATGCGATCAGCTACGGTAAGATTTCCGGGGCCGTCGGGACTTTCTCCTTCATTGATCCTTCAATTGAAGAATATGTATGTCAAAAACTGGGGCTGAAACCTGCGCCCATATCATCCCAGATTGTTCAGCGGGACAGGCACGCCGAATTTTTTACCACTCTGGCCATAGTTGCGTCTTCCATTGATAAATTTTCCCAGGAGATCAGATTGCTTCAGAGAACGGAAGTTAGAGAGGTGGAAGAATATTTCGCGCCCGGACAGAAAGGATCATCGGCCATGCCCCACAAGCGGAATCCCGTCTTGTCGGAAAACCTCTCCGGACTGGCTCGCCTGATGAGGTCATATGCGCTGGCTTCGCTGGAGGATGTAGCCCTTTGGCATGAGCGGGACATCAGTCACTCGTCAGTAGAGAGGGTCATTGCTCCGGACGCTACGATTCTCCTGGATTTCATGCTCCATAGGTTTACTGAGTTGGTGCGAAATCTTGTCATATATCCGGAGAGGATGCTTGCAAATCTGGGCATGACGAAGGGGGTCATTTTTTCCCAGACGGTGCTGTTGAAACTCATTAAGCAAGGAATGTCCAGGGAGGATGCCTATAGAGCTGTACAGAGAAATGCCATGAGGTCATGGAATGAGGGAATTGACTTTCAGCGGTTGCTTTTGGAAGATAACGAAGTGATGTTACACATGAAGGCCAAAGATATTGAAGATGCATGCAGAATCGAGAATTTCCTGAGGCATATTGATTTTATATTTAAGAGGGTATTTGGCTAATATCACATAGAATCCATAAACAGGCTCAAAAAATAGATGCTCACGGCATTTCATTACCTGTCGGCTGGTCTTTGGAAATAACGGTATCGTTCACCCATAACCTGTCGTCTTTTTCCGGATAATCTATGTTGTAGTGAAGCCCCCTGCTTTCTTTTCTTATCCGGGCGCATTGAATAATTGTTTTTGCAACCGTTGCAATATTACGGAGTTCAATTAGGTCCCTCGTGACGATGAAATTTCTATAGTATTCATCTATTTCGCGGCTGATGAGGTCAATTCGTCGGTGAGCACGTTCAAGCCTCTTATTTGATCGAACAATACCCACGTAATTCCCCATACATCTTCTGACTTCATCCCAATTGTGGGCTACGACGATAGATTCATCGCTTTCCGTGGCTCCCCTTGGATCCCAGGGCGGGATAGGTATCGGCTCATCTTTCGTGGCAGGAAACTTCCCTGCTATTCTGACAAATGACCGATGGGCAAATACTACTGCTTCCAAGAGCGAGTTGCTTGCCAGACGGTTTGCCCCATGAAGCCCTGTACATGCGACCTCACCGCAAGCAAAGAGCCGTTCGATATTAGTTTCTCCGTAATGGTCTGTCGACACGCCTCCGCACTGGTAGTGAGCAGCCGGAACGACAGGGATCGGATCTCTTGTGATATCTATGCCGAAAGCAAGACACCTATTGTAGATATTGGGAAATCTGCTGATTATAAAATCTCTGTCTTTGTGTGTTATGTCGAGCAAGACATATTCATCACCGGATTTTTTCAACTCCGTATCGATGGCCTTGGCAACAATATCCCTGGGTGCAAGGCTCTTCATGGGATGGTATTTCTCCATGAAAGTGGAGCCATCTTTTAATCTCAAGAGACCGCCTTCCCCCCTGAGGGCTTCGCTGATGAGATAGGATTTCGCTTCGGGGTGGTATAGACAGGTGGGATGAAACTGGATGAACTCCATATTGGCTATCCCGGCGCCCGCTCTGTAGGCCATGGCAATGCCGTCTCCTGTGGCAATATCAGGATTTGTTGTAATAAGGTATACTTTCCCGGAACCGCCCGTGGCCAGAATGACGAATTTCGCCTTGAAAGTATGAATTTGGTTGCGATCCGTATCCAGTATATAAGCACCGAGACACTTCTGCCGGGGGCCGTTCTCTCTGCGCGGAATAGCTGATTCCAATATAAGATCAATGCCGATGTGGTTTTCGAAAATATCTATATTTCTCTTTAGACTGGCTTTTTCGTGGAGGGCACGCTCTATTTCCTGACCCGTGAGATCCCGCGCGTGCAGAACGCGCCTCATGGAGTGTCCGCCTTCTCGTCCCAGGTCATAATGACTGGCATCGTCATCTCCCGCCCTTGTGAATTCCACCCCCCACTCCAGAAGCTCCTTGATCCTTTCAGGGCCATCCATTACGACAAATCTGACAACTTCTTCTTTACAAAGACCGGCCCCGGCGGCGATGGTATCATTGATATGATATTCAAAGCGGTCCTCTTTGTCATAAACCGCTGCTATCCCGCCTTGAGCCAGGTTCGTGTTTGATTCGGATTTTTCTTTTTTCGTCACTATGGCGACAGTGCCGAGATCTGCTGCCTTGATGGCAAAGCTTAATCCTGCAATGCCGCTGCCTAAGACCAAAAAGTCGGTAGTGATTTCCACGGCGCTTAATTCCTCAGAACTTTCCGCAATCTTCAAAAGTTATTTACAAAGGTTGTTCACTTCTATATATAATTCGGAACTATTTGTAAAAAGAAATTAGCCTGGGGATGAAAAAATGTATGTTTTAGGAATAGAGACATCCTGTGACGAGACAGCTGCTGCCGTTCTGGAGGATGGCAAATTACTTCGTTCTAATGTTATTGCTTCTCAGGTGGACCTGCACAAGATATATGGCGGCGTTGTACCGGAAATCGCATCACGCAAACATATGGAAATGATCATACCGGTCATATGCGAAGCGCTTAATGGCGCCTCCGTAACGTTAAGTGATATAGAAGGAATAGCGGTAACCAGGGGACCTGGACTGGTTGGTTCCCTGCTTGTGGGTCTGTCGGCGGCTAAGGCTATTGCGTTTGCTCTAAAAATACCGTTTGTGGGAGTGAATCACCTCGAGGGTCACGTAGCATCCATCTTTCTCAGTCCCGACCACCCCGAGTTTCCCCTTGTAGCCCTGGTAGTGTCCGGTGGGCATACGAACATATACCTGATGAAAGACTTTCAGGATTTTACCGTTCTGGGCCAGACGAGGGACGATGCTGCGGGTGAGGCGTTTGACAAGGCTGCCAAACTATTGAATATCGGATATCCGGGAGGCGTCATCATCGACAGGCTGGCAAAAAAGGGAAACCGAAAGCGGATTGAATTCCCCAGGGCCATGAGAGATAGTCTGGATTTCAGTTTCAGCGGCCTGAAAACATCCCTCTTGGTGTACATAAAGAAGAGAGAATGTCCCCTCAGCGAGGATGAGCTGCCGGACGTGGCCGCCAGTTACCAGGAAGCTATCATTGATGTCCTTGTGGAAAAAACTCTTAAGGCCGCGGAGATTCACTCTATATCAAGAATTGTCGTATGCGGCGGGGTTGCTGCAAACAGCCGACTCAGAGAAAGATTTGCCGAGGAATCCAGGCTCAAGGGATTTCATGTGTACATTCCGCCCCCCATCTTTTGTACGGATAATGCGGCTATGATTGCCGTCGTAGGTTGGCATCTATTGACAAGGGGGCTAAAGGACTCTTTGAATTTAAACGCAGTTTCCAGATGGCCACTGGATTCTTTATTAAAGCATAATTCATAGTGCCGCGGTTCTCGGAAGTGCCTTAAAAGGGAATTATGACGACAGTAAGAGAAATCCTCACAGATCATGGGATCCGGCCGCTCAAACGCTTGGGCCAGTCTTTTCTCGAGGATAGAAATGCCATAAACAAGATCATCAGAATATCAAATATCCAGGAAGATGATATCATAGTCGAGATAGGTGCGGGCGTGGGTCTCATGACAGAGTCAATAGCGAAACAGGCAAAGAAGGTGATTGCCCTCGACATAGATCCAAGAATGGTCGGTATCTTGAAAAAAAGGATGGCGCCTTACCGTCATGTGGACATTGTCNNATCAAGGTCATCGGAAATATTCCCTATAACATTTCTTCACAGATACTATTCCGATTGTTGGCTTACCGGGACCATATATCGTCCATGATTCTCATGTTTCAAAAGGAACTGGCAGACAGGCTTACTGCGACACCCGGGACAAAGGCTTACGGGGTGCCGACGGTTCTGGTTTCCATGTATCTTCTATGCTCTCGTGAAATGGCAATCCCCCGCAGCTGTTTCTATCCGAAGCCTGCGGTAATGTCCTCCGTGCTGAAAATGGTGATCCGAGAAAAGCCTCAACTGGATTTGGCAGATCATGATTTTTTCTTCAAGATTGCGAAAACAGCTTTTGCCAAAAGACGGAAAACGTTGTTGAATAATCTTAGGGGCCTCAAGTTGTTGGGTTATTCGGATATGGATTTGGCAAATGCACTCAAGAATTCAGGCATCGATGGCGCGAGAAGGGGCGAGACACTAACGGCTGTCGAAATCGGAAAATTATCTAACTCCCTCCATTCAATAAAAATGCCTTGACACGATCCTGTTATTTTGTTAGTGACTATTGGCCGCTTGGATCCGGTTGCGGACTGAGACGGGAGGTAAAACGAAGGCATACTGCACGGGTTATATGTAAAGCCTCGCGTCTCTGACGTTGAGGCTTTTTTTATGGATGCGGGATTGAGATGAAGATTATTAGTTCCATCAGAGAAATGCAGGTATTCTCCGAATCCGCCAGGAATTCGGGACAGAAAATATCCTTTGTTCCTACAATGGGTTATTTTCACGATGGCCATTTGAGTTTGATGAGAGAAGGAAGGCAGCGGGCGGACTGCCTGGCTATCAGCATCTATGTGAACCCGACGCAATTCGGTCCGAGTGAAGATTTTGAAAAGTATCCGAGAGATTTTGAGAGAGATAAGGACTTGGCGGGCGATGTAGGCGTTGATGTGATCTTCTATCCGGAAGATAAAGAGATGTACCCTGAACATTATCAGACCTATGTCAATGTTGAGAACGTTACCCAGAACCTCTGTGGAATGTCCCGGCCCGGGCATTTCCGCGGCGTCACAACAGTATGCGCAAAACTTTTCAATATTGTCAAACCGCACTATGCGATCTTCGGCGAGAAGGACTTCCAGCAACTTGTAGCCATTAAGAGAATGGTTCTAGACCTTAATATGGACCTCGATATTATTGGCATGCCGATAGTGAGGGAACCTGATGGCCTCGCTATGAGCTCGCGAAATGTGTACTTGAAAACAGATGAAAGGGAAGCGGCTCTGAATATGAGCCGTTCCTTAAAGATAGCAAAAGAGATGTATGACAGGGGAGAAAGGGATGTCGCGGCTATCCTGGCGCAGGTGAGAAAGTACATAGAACGTCATCCCCATACAAATATCGATTATGCTAAAATATGCGATACAACAACCCTTAAGGATATCGGATATATTGAGGGAGAGTCTGTTTTGGCCCTTGCCGTCAAGATTAATAAGACGAGACTGATAGACAATTACGTATTCGGGAATCGGCTTGACGTATGATGATTACTTAGAATGTTGAAGTTTGGCTTTTCTGGAGGTGGGAAGACACAACATGCAAAGGTTTATGCTCAAATCAAAATTGCACAGGGCAACAGTGACTGATGCCAACCTCCACTATGAAGGTAGCATCACAATCGATAAGAGGTTGATGAATGCTGCGGATATACTGCCCTATGAGAGAGTTGACATATATAATGTCTCCAACGGGGAAAGATTTTCCACTTACGTGATAGAGGGAGAACAGGATTCCGGCGTCATATGTCTCAATGGCGCTGCAGCATGGAAAGCTTCCAAGGGCGACATTGTTATTGTTGCGAGCTATGCTCTGCTTGACGATCCTGCTCCAAAGAAGTGGCGTCCTAAATGTATTTTTTTGGACGATAAGAACAGGGTCAAGAAGGATAAGTAGTATTCACAAGAGCTGTACCGAATAAGCAACAATTCGAGATCTGAATTCTAGAAGGGGTTTTGGTGTAGTTGCACCTAACCCCTTTTTAAATAGCAGTTGAAAACAGCTTATTTTTTTGTTAAGTATGCATACTTTGAAAAAGGCATGAAGGTCATCGACCATTGAAAAAGAAACTGAAGCAGATTTTTTTGACGGGTCTTGCTGTTACTGTCCCGATAGGATTGACGCTTTATATCCTTTTCTTTCTCATAGATATAATGGATAGTCTGCTTAAGATTATCCCCTTAAGGTATCATCCTGACACGTTACTCGGTATCCATATTCCCGGCCTTGGAACTATTGTAACCGTAATCTTGATTTTCATCTGCGGCCTCATCACAGCGAGTTATGTCGGCAATAAAATAGTCCAATCCGGAGAAGACCTTCTTTATAGGATACCGTTTGTAAGGAATATTTATCAGGCTATCAAACGATTCTCCGATACCATGGTCATGGACAGGAGAAGCAGTTTCAAGCGGGTTGTGCTGGTAGAATTTCCCAGGAAAGGTTTATACACAATTGGCTTTGTGACAGGCAAACCAAATTGGGAGATCAAGAGGGAAACCGGGGAGAATCTGATCAGCGTTTTCTTGCCGACAACCCCCAACCCAACATCGGGCTATCTCATTATAGTGCCAGAAGATGAATTGGTTGAGGTGGGTATGTCAGTCGAGGAAGCCTTAACGTACATTATTTCTGTCGGTATCATAACTCCGTCGGAGCGCGCGCGAAGGAAGGACAAATTTTACGGCGGGAAGGATAAAATAGATGAATTGAATTAGATTTAATAAGAACAATGATTAATCTTAAAATGAAAGGTGAGAACATATGCTAATAACATCTGAAAGCGTTAAGGTTGGACATCCGGATATTGTATGCGATTCGATAGCAGCGAATATCATCGCCGCCATTCTCGATGAGGAACATAAAATCGGGGTTACTGCGGATACCATGCCGCATTGCGGCATCGAGATATTCCTCGGCAAGGGTCTCTGTATAGTCGGCGGAGAAGTTGCCACTCGGGTTTATGTGGATGTGGAGAAAATTGTTCGCGATACAGTTCTTTCAATAGGCTACGTCGATTATCGTCTTGGTCTCAACGGAAATTCAATGGGTATACTCAATACCATTATAGAACAATCTCCGGACATCAATATTGGTACCCGGGCAGATATGGGCAAATACAAGGAAATCGGTGCGGGGGATCAGGGCATCATATATGGATTTGCCTGCGATGAGACGCCTGAGTTGCTTCCGCTTCCCTACGTATTGTCCACCAGGATGATGAGGGCCTTTGAGAATTGCGGGAATCCAATATTTGCTCCGGACGGCAAAGGACAGATAACAGTGGAATATAATGACAAGGGCGTTCCGCAACGAGTGGCGACGGTTCTCATGTCTAATGCAATCGATTACCGTGAAGTGCCTGATAATGCGAGAGCCAGTGTAGAACCTCAGGCGAAGCGTCTTGCTATGGAATGCCTCAAAGGTTGGGTCGATGAAAAAACGGAGTTTCTTTTCAATCCGACCGGGGAATGGCAGGCGATCAATTCGTGCAGTGCAGCAGATTCAGGAGTGACAGGACGGAAACTTGTCGTTCAGCTTTATGGAGGGTATCCGGGCGCTCAAATCGGAGGCGGTTCCATTGTCAATAAATCGCCGGAAAAGGTAGATTGCTCGGCAGTACTGGGCGCTCGCTATGTTGCAAAGAATATTGTTGCCGCGGGGCTCGCAAAAAAATGCGCCATACAAGTGGCATATGCCATCGGCATGGCCAGGCCCATTTCCGTCTACGTAAATACTTTTGGTACGGGAATTGTTTCCGACGCTAAAGTCAATATGCTAATTAAAGAATATTTCGACTTGTCTCCCAGAGGCATGATTGAAAAATTTGACCTTCTGGACGGTAACATTTACCGAAAACTTCCCAAGACATTTTTCCTGGATGACTATATCTGGGAAAAGGCCGACATGGTTGAAGCCTTAAGACAGGCTGCGTCAATATAGACGTCAAGGCATTGAGCCCTAAGATTCGGAGTGGAGGAGCTTATGACATATCTGAAACTTGTCAAGAATTTACCATACAAAATATCAGAGATCGGTCTTGCCGGCTGGGGACGAAAAGAGATTGAACTTGCCGAAAATGAAATGCCCGGACTTATGGCCGTGAGGGCAAAATATGGTCCCAAGAAGCCGCTCATGGGGTTAAAGATTGCGGGCAGCCTGCACATGACAATTCAGACAGCCATGCTTATAGAGACGCTTAAAGAGCTTGGCGGAGACATCAGATGGGCATCATGCAATATTTTCTCGACTCAGGATCATGCGGCCGCGGCAATAGCGAAGGCAAGATCTGCGGCTGTTTTTGCTTGGAAGGGTGAAACGCTTGAAGAATACTGGTGGTGTACAGAACAGGCGCTGACATGGCCTGACGGCTCCGGCCCCGATCTTATTGTCGATGACGGAGGCGACGCAACACTTTATATTCATCAGGGCGTCAAGTATGAAAATGATCCTTTGCTGCTCGAGCGAAAATACGATCATAGAGAATTACAGATTATTGTGGATCGCATGAGACACTCGTTGCAACGGGATCCTAAGCACTGGCATAAAGTCGCTTCCGGAATTCTTGGCGTGTCTGAAGAGACAACAACGGGTGTTCACAGGCTTTACCAGATGGCGCAAGCAGGTGAACTTCTCTTTCCGGCCATCAATGTCAATGATTCGGTGACCAAGTCAAAATTTGATAATCTGTATGGCTGCCGGGAATCGCTCGCTGATGGGCTTAAGAGGGCAACTGACGTGATGGTTGCTGGCAAGATGGTTGTCATCTGCGGATATGGCGACGTTGGTAAGGGATGTGCGCAATCAATGAGGGGTTTTGGAGCCCGGGTGGTCATCACCGAGATCGATCCGATTAGCGCTCTTCAGGCGGCTATGGAGGGCTATGACGTGAAGGCGCTGGACGATGTCGTCTCAAAGGGCGATATTTTTATTACGGCCACGGGCTGCTGCAAGGTCATCACCGGGAGGCATATGAACAGGATGAAGAATGAGGCCATTATATGTAATATAGGCCACTTTGACAGCGAGATAGACATGCAATATTTGGAAAAAAGCAAAGGTTGCAAACGGGAAAACATAAAGCCCCAGGTCGACAAATGGACTCTCAAGTCCGGGCATTCAATTATCGTTCTTGCGGAAGGAAGACTGGTAAACCTCGGCTGTGCTACCGGTCATCCAAGCTTTGTCATGAGTACCAGCTTTACCAATCA